>NZ_JBHWGV010000011.1:30405-86889 GCF_042732955.1 Kitasatospora sp. NPDC059747
CACCCCCGGCCCCCGTCTCTACGCAACACCGGCCCCCGGGGCGGCGGATGCGAGGGCTCGGAGGTGATCGTCCTGGCAGCTGCGACGGGCCGCCAGAAGGACCGTCAAACCCGGCCTGACCTGCGGTTTTCCGATCGGTAAGGTGGGGATTGGACACGGCCGGAAACTCCCCCGCCCCCGCCCGGGGGGCACGATCGGAAGGCACCCCTCATGAGCCTCAGCATCCGCAACCAGCTGCCCGGCACCGTCAGCTCCGTCACGACCGGCGAGGTGATGGCCACCGTCAAGGTCCGCCTCGACTCCGGCCAGGAGCTCACCGCCGCGGTCACCGTGGACGCCGTCAAGGACCTCGGGCTGGGTGCGGGCAGCTCCGTCCAGGCCCTCGTGAAGTCCACCGAGGTCGCCCTGGCCACCGGTCCGGTCGCCGGACTGAGCATCCGCAACCAGATCCCCGGCACGGTCACCGAGGTCGCCACCGGCGGCGCGATGGCCGGGGTCAAGGTCGACGTCGCGGGCGGCGCGCTGACCGCCGCGATCACCGCCGACGCCGCCGCCGACCTGGGCCTCGCGGCCGGCTCGTCGGTCGTGGCCCTGATCAAGTCGACCGAGATCTCGCTCGCGACCGCCTGAGCGGCCGCCACCCGGGGCAACCGTCCGGCGCTTCCTCAGGACGCGGACTCGCCCAGCGGGCCCAGCCAGACGTCGGTGACCCCGCTGACGTAGCGGGCTCCGCAGTGGTCGTCCGGGACGACCAGCTGCGGGCCCGCGGCGTCCAGCGGGGCGCCGTCCATGCTGGTGGCCAGCAGGATCTCCTGGCCGCCGAAGTCCGGGTCGATCTCGGCCCACGAGACGACCGCCCGGTGCCCGTCCGCGCCGCCGACCGACAGCAGGAAGCGCAGCCGCTGCTTGCGGCCGCTGAAGTCGATCCGGGGCCGGGCCGCGCGCAGCACGTCCCACAGGGCCGGGCCCTCGTAGCCGTGGCGCTGCTCGCCCTCCGTCCGGCAGTCGAAGCTCACCTCGACGCGGTGCGCGGGGAGGGTGCGCAGCTCGTCGACGGTCAGCTCGGCGGGCCGGTCCAGGTGCCCGTGCAGCCGGACGGTGGGTCTCGCCGGGGTCATGTGCTCGCCCTCCTCCCGGGCCGCGCCGCCGCAGCCCGGGTGGAGGATTACCCGAACGGGATCCGTGGCATTCGCACATGCGGCGATGAAAGGAACCTTTCAGCCGCATCTGCGATGGATGATGCGCCTCAGGGCCAGCAACTGCAATCGTCCGGACGGCCGGTTCCACACCCTGCCGCCACCGCCCGCACTGGATGATCCCACGAGAAGAACCACCCCTCCGCCACTTGCATTTACGATGCCCATGCGAATGTGAACCTTGCACATGCGAGAGGCGGCGAAAAATGATCGTCGGTGACCTGCTGCACCTCGACAACCTCGACATCCGGCTGGCCTGGGGCACGCCGGACCTCCTCGACCGCCCGGTCACCGGCATCAGCTCCACCGACCTCCAGGACCCGGCCCGCTACCTCCAGCCCGGCGAGCTCGTGCTCACCGGCCTGGTCTGGTGGCGACCCGCCGATGCCACCGGCGCGCTGCGCTTCGCGACCGCGCTGCGCAGCGCCGGCGTGGCCGCCCTGCTGGCCGGCGAGGGCACCCACGGCAGCATCCCCGACAGCCTCGCCGAGGCCTGCCGCACGCACGGCATCCCGCTGCTCGCGGTGCCCGCGGGGACCAGCTTCCGCGCCGTCACCGACCGCGTCTACCTGCGGCTCTGGGGCGACCTGCGGGCCGGCTCGCAGGACACCGCGGCCATCCCGGAGACCGTCCGGCACGACCTGCTCGACCTCATCCACGCGGGCGCCGAACCCGGCGAGGTGCTGGCGCACGCGGTCGGCCGGCTCGGCGTGCCGGACTGCTCGATCGCCACCGCGGGCGGCCGGCCCGTCGCCGCCACCGCCACCCCGGTGCCGTCCGTCGTGCGCGGCGACGCCGGACTGCCGGTCGGCCCGCAGGACGGCTCGCCGTTCGACGGCTGGCGGCTGCGCCCGCACACCCGGGCCGCGGCGGCCGAACCGATGCTGCGCGCGCTGGCCGACCTGCTCGCCCCGCTCGCCGTGCGCGACCGCGCCGCCGCCGACGCCCGGCACAGGGCCGCCGGACGGCTGCTGGACGCCCTCGCCGGGGACGGCGGCCTCGCCGAGCCGCTCGCGGCCTGCGAGCTGGGCGACGCCCGGGCGCTGGTGACGGTCACCGCCCGCATCGACGACGCACGGGCCGAACCGGACGGCGACGGCAGCGCACCGGCCGCCTGGGCCGCACACGCGCTGGCCGAGGCGCTGCACCCGCTCGGCGTGCCGTTCGCGGCCGGGACGGACCGGGCCGGCCGGGCCGCCGCGCTGGTGGCCGCGCCGGCCGAGCGGGTCGCCGAGCGGCTGCGCCGGGCCCGGCCGGGCCTCCAGGCCCGGCTCACCGGGCGGCGCGCCCTGCGGGTCGGGGTCGGCCCGGCCGCGCCGCCCGACCCCGCGGCCCTGCGGGCGGCCCTGGTGCAGGCCCGCTACGTGCTGGAGGGCTCGGCCGGACCGGTCGCCAGCGCGGTCGAGCTCGATTCGCTGGCCGGGCTGCTGCGCGGCATCCCGGCGGAGGTGACGGCGGCCTTCCACACCCGGCTGCTGGCGCCGCTGGCCGCCCACGACCGGGAGAACGGCGTCTCCCTGCTGGGCACGCTCGCGGTGTTCCTGGACCACGACGGCTCGTGGGCGCGGACGGCGGAACAGCTCCACATCCACGTGAACACCGTCCACTACCGGATCCGCCGGATCGAGGAGCTGACCGGGCGCAATCTGGCCCGCCTCCACGACCGGCTCGACCTGCGGGCGGCGCTGCTGTGCGCCCCGGAGCCGGCCACGGTCCCGGCACAGGGATCGGGGACGGGGTCAGGGGCGGGGACTGCCGTGGGCGCGGGTGCCGGCACGGGTGCCGGCGCCGGCGCGGCCCGGGGCTCCGGTCCGGTGGTTACGGGACGTCGTCGAGCCGCAGCCGGGCGCTGACCTCGCCCAGCCCCTCGGCGAGGACGGCGAGCTGCTCGTGGGTGAGCACGTCGATCAGCAGCTCGCGGACCAGGGCGACGTGTCCGGGTGCGGCCTGGCGGACCGCCTCGCGCCCCCGGTCGGTGAGTTCGGCCATCACGCCGCGCACGTCGCTCGGGCAGGAGCGGCGGCCGACCAGGTCCATCCGCTCCAGCTGGGTGACCTGGTAGGTGAGGCCGCTCTTGGAGGTGACCAGCTTCTCGGCCAGCTCGGTCATCCGCAGCGAGCCGGCCGGGGCGGCGGAGAGGTGCACCAGGATCTCGTACTGGGTGTGCGAGAGACCGGAGTCCTCCTTGAGCTGGCGCTCCAGCCGGCGGTTGAGCAGGTTGCTCGCGACGACGAAACCCCGCCAGGCGGCCATCTCGTGCTCGTCGAGCCAGCGGGGCTCACGGGGTGCGGACATGGGGCTCAGCCTACTCCCGTTGTTCAAATTCGAACGAAGGTGTACCGTCGGTCGGTAGAGGTTCAAATTTGAACTATCCCGGATCGAGCCGGATCGAGGAAGAGGAAGTCGCCATGAGCACCGCGGCCCCCGAGCGCATGCCCGCCCTGTACCTCTCGCACGGCGCGCCGCCGCTCGCCGACGACCCGGTCTGGCCCGGCCAGCTCGCCGCCTGGTCGGCCGACCTCCCCCGCCCCGAGGCGATCCTGATGGTCTCCGCGCACTGGGAGGAGGCCCCGCTCGCGCTCGGCGCCGTCGACACCGTGCCGCTGGTCTACGACTTCTGGGGGTTCCCCGAGCACTACTACCGGGTCCAGTACGCCGCGCCCGGCGCGCCGAAGCTCGCCGAGCGCGTGCGCAAGCTGCTGCGCACCCCCGGCACGCCCGTCCAGGACATCCCGGACCGCGGCCTCGACCACGGCGCCTACGTCCCGCTCGTCGAGATGTACCCCGAGGCGGACGTCCCCGTCCTCCAGGTCTCCCTGCCCACGCTCGACCCGCAGCGGCTGATGGAGATCGGCCGCCGGCTCGCCCCGCTGCGCGACGAGGGCGTGCTGATCGTCGGCAGCGGCTTCTTCACCCACAACCTGCGGGCGCTCAGCAGCGACGGACGGATCAGCTCGGTCATGGCCGAGTTCGACGACTGGGGCCGGCGCGCGCTCGCCGCGCACGACCTCGACGCGCTGCTCGACTTCGAGCACAAGGCCCCGGCCGGGAAGCTGGCGCACCCGCGCACCGAGCACTTCGCGCCGCTGTTCGTCACGCTCGGCGCCGGCGAGGCCGACCTCGACAGCCAGCGCAGCGTGATCGACGGCTTCTGGATGGGGCTCGCGAAGCGCTCGATCCAGCTCGGGTAGTCGCCGGGGTCTCACAGCGCGCAGCAGGTGAAGCGCTCGCCGATGTGCTCGGGCTGCTCGATCTCGTCGACCAGGGCGACCGCGTAGTCCGGCACCGAGATCCGGCTGCGGCCGGCCGCGTCGGCGAGCAGTTGCTCCAGGCCCGTCCGGTAGCGGCCGGTCCGCTCCCCCGGGCCGATCTCGGCGGCCGGGCTGAGCACCGTCCAGCGGACGTCGGAGACCGTCCGGTAGTAGTCCAGGGCCTCGCCGTGCGCGTGCATGATCTGCAGGACCGGCCCCGGCAGGCCCGGAGCGTCCCAGACCCGCACGCCCGGCGCGGTCTCCAGGCTGCCCGCCCCGCCGACCGCGATCAGCCGCGGCGCGGCGCCGCCGAGCGCGCGCAGGCCCTCGACCAGCGACCGGGCGGCGGGCTCGATCAGCGCGGCGTGCCCCGGCCCGTCGCCGCCGCCCACGGCGCTCACCAGGACGTCCCGGCCGGCCGCGACCCGGGCCACGTCCGCCGGGTCCAGTACGTCGCCGCGCTCGACGGCCGTCACGTCGCCCCGGTACCGGCCCGGATCGCGCACCACCGCCGCGACCTCGTGCCCGCGCGCCCGCGCCTCCGCGACGACGGCGCTGCCGATGGTGCCGTTCGCGCCGATCACGGCGATTGTGGCCATGGGGTACCTGCCTGTCCGTTCGGTGGCGGTGTGCGGTGTCCTGACATTCCGTCAAGCACCGGCGATTATCGGCCAACCGGTCGCCGGGGAGCGTCGCGACAGCCCGGGCGGAGGCCGGAATTCCGCCGCGGACCCGAACCCGGCCGGGCGGTCGGTAAAGACTTCGGATGACTCCAGGCCAATACGTCGACCACTGTCGAAATTAACCGACCGGTCGGCCGGTCGGCGCCCTTCCACCGGGCCGGACGCGACGCCGCACGGGAACTCCCCGCCGCCTTGCGGGCTTTCGGCCAACCCCGCCGCAAGGCCTGGTCCGCACGGACGTGACGGCGCACGATCGAAGGGACCGGAGCGACGCGACAACGCTCCTGTTACCCATGCGACTTGTGCGACTGAGGAGACTCGACATGCAGAAGAAGTGGGCACTTCGTGCGGCTACCCTCACCATCGGCGCCGGCGCCGCGCTCGGCCTCGCGGTCGGCACGGCCAACGCCGCGTCCCTGATCCAGTGGGGCTCCACCGGTCAGCCGGTGGTGTGCGTCCAGCAGGCCATGAACTACCTCGACAACGCCGGCCTGTCGGTCGACGGCCAGTTCGGCCAGAACACCTACAACGCGGTGTACGCGTACCAGGGCTCGAAGAGCAACCTGCAGCAGGACGGCCAGGTCGGCCCGCTGACCGGCGGCGACATCAAGGCCGACATCTACAACTCCTACCGTGCGGCGCACGGCTCGGGCGACTACAACACCCAGCAGGTCCTGGGCTCGTGGATGAGCAACTGCAACAGCCAGATCCCCGGCTGACCGTCGCCACTTCCCCGGCGATGAGCGGCTGACCGAGGCTGGTTCCGCACCGTGCGCACGGTGCGGAACCAGCCTCGACCGGCATCTCGACCGGTATCAGGCCTCGCCGGTGGCGACGCGCTGGGCCTGGCTGCGCTCGACGCAGAACTCGTTGCCCTCGGGGTCGGACAGGACGGCCCAGCCGCGCCCGTCCGCCGTGCGGCGGTCGTCGACCATCCGCGCGCCCAGGGCCAGCAGTCGCTCGACCTCCTCCTCCCGGGAGCGGTCCTGCGGCTGGAGGTCGAAGTGGATCCGGTTCTTCACCGACTTGCCGTCCGGCACCTGGATGAACAGCAGCGCAGCCCCCGCGGACTCCACCAGCACCTCCGGGTCCCCGGGGTTGTCGTCCTTGCCGAGGGTGCCGTCCAGCACCTCGGCCCAGAAGCCCGCCAGAGCGTACGGGTCAGCACAATCGATCGTCACGTGTCGTACCAGAGAAGCCATGCCCCCTACTCTGGCCCCGGCCGTTCGAATCCGTCCAGCCGATTCCTGGAGTGCCGGTGGCCGTCGAGCGGGAACTCCGGGGGCAGAGCCGTCAGCACCTCCCGGAACGCGTACCCGCTCTTCTCCGCCACGCGGCACGAGGCGGCGTTGTCCACCTGGTGCAGCAGGTCGATCCGGGCCAGGCCCTCGTCGGCGAACGCGGCGAACGCCCAGGCCGTCAGCGCCTCCACCGCACGCGGTGCGACGCCCCGGCCGCGGGCGGCGGCGGCCGTCCAGTAGCCGACCTCCGCCCCCTCGCCGCCCGGGGTGCCGCGCTTGAGCACCACGTTGGCGACCAGGTCGGCCCCGTCCGCGTCCAGGACCGCGAAGCTGTAGCGGGTGCCCTCCGACCAGCCGCGGAGCTGCAGCTCCAGCCAGCGCGCGGCCTGGTCGGCGTCGTCCACCGGGACGCGGGTGAAGCGGCGCAGCGTCTCGTCCCGGTAGGCCTCGACCAGCGCGGGGGCGTCCCCGTCCTCGAAGGGGCGCAGCAGCAGGCCGCCCGCCGCCGGGAGGGCGGTGGGGGCGAGGGTCACCGCAGTCCCTCCCAGCCCCAGCGGGGCGTCGGGCCCGGGTCGCCGAGGTCGGTGCCGGCCGGAGAGGCCGAGACGTCCTCGGCGATCCTCGTGCCCCAGTCGAAGTACTCCAGCACCCGCCGGCGCAGCAGTTCGTCGTCCGGGAGCTCCTTGCCGACGGCGGCGGCCATCAGCTCCATCCAGCGCAGGCGCTGCTCCTCGGTGATGGCGAGGCCGAGGTGGGCGCGGAGCAGCGACTGGTGGCCGCCGAGCTCCTCGGTGTAGCGGACCGGGCCGCCGAAGACCTCCGCCAGCCACACGGCGACGTGCTCGATGTGCGTGGTGGTGAAGTGCTCGAAGACGGGTGCGAGGAGGGGGTCGGCGAGGACCCCCTCGTAGAAGGTGTTGCTGAGTCTGCGCAGCGCTTCGATGCCGCCGACGGCCTCGTAGAGGCTGTCGGGCCGCTGGTCGTCGCTCATTGGTGCTCCCCGTTGTGGTGGTGACCGTGCGTCGGGACTTTCCTAGCAGGTCCGGCACAACTCCTCGGCGGTTCTCCGCATTCCGCGCTTGACGTTGTCGTTGGCGTCAGGGTCGGAGGGTGGGCGCATGAACACCGAAGAGGAAGCAGTGGAGCGGCGCGTCGTCCTCGTCACCGGGGCCGGAACGGGGATCGGACGGGAGACGGCGCGGGCGTTCGCCGCCCGGGGCGCGCGGGTGGTGGCGGTCGGACGGCGGCCGGAGCCGCTCGCCGGGACCGCCGCGACCCACCCCGGGCTGATCCGGCCGCTGGCCGCCGACATCACCGGCCCGGACGCGCCGGAGGCGATCGTCGCGGAGACGGTGGAGCGGTACGGTCGGCTGGACGTCCTGGTCAACAACGCCGGGATCGTGCGCGCCGGGCAGGCCGTCGGCGACCACGACAGGGCGGGCGTCGAGGCGCTGCTCGCCACCAACCTCGTCGCCCCCGTCCTGCTCGGGCGGGCCGCGGTGCCGGCGCTGGCGGCGAGCCGGGGCGTCGTGGTCAACGTCAGCACCGCCGTCGGGCAGCGCGGGTGGCCGTCCAACGCGGTGTACGCGGCGAGCAAGGCCGCACTGGAGACGGTGACCCGAAGCTGGGCGGTCGAACTGGCGCCGCGCGGCATCCGGGTCGTGGCGGTGGCGCCCGGGGCGATCGACACGCCGATCGGCGAGCACGCGGCGTTCGGCCCCGAGCAGCGCGCCGCCGTCCGCGCGTGGCAGATCGCGCACACCCCGCTGGGCCGGATCGGCCGGCCGGCGGAGGTGGCCTGGGCGATCGTTCAACTGGCCGAGCCGCAGGCGTCGTTCGTCACCGGAGTAGTGTTGTCGGTCGACGGGGGCGCGCTCGTGGCATGACGCGCGACGGGCGGAGCCATCGGGGGCGGTGCGTGGTGCGGATCGGGGAACTGGCCGAGCTGACCGGCACGACGGCCCGCGCGCTGCGGCACTACGAACAGGCCGGGCTGCTCACCGCCGGGCGCGCGCCGAACGGCTACCGCGAGTACGGGGAGGCCGACGCCGTCCGGGTGCACAACATCCGCGCACTGCTCGGCGCCGGGCTCACCCTGGACGACCTCCGGCCCCTCCTGGGCTGCCTGGACGGCGACGTCATGGCACAGCCGCCGTCCGCGCGGGTCCTCGGGATCGCCCGCGACCGGCTGGCCGTCCTGGAACGGCGGATCGCCGCCCAGACCGAGGCCAGGGACCGGCTGCTCGCCGCGCTGGCGGCGGCGGGGAACGCGGTGGCGGGCAAGGCGGTCACGGGGAACGCGGTGACGGGCAACGCAGTCACGGGGAACACGGCCGTCGGCGCCACGGCCGTCAGCACCGCGGCCGCGGGGCCGCGTTCGGACGGGTGACACCCCCGATCGGGGGTGTGCAGGGAACGGTCCGGAGAGGACAGTGGGCGCATGCAGATTCCACTCTCCGTGATGGACTTCCTCGACCGGGCCGAGCTCGTCTACGGCGACCGGGTCGGGATCGTCGACGAACCCGTGCAGCCGGCCGCCCCCTGGGGCGAGCTCGACTACCGCCGGATCGCCGAGCTGGCCCGGGCCCAGGCCGCCGGGCTGGACCGGCTCGGCGTCGGGCCGGGCGAGCGGGTCGCGATCGTGTCCCACAACTCCGCCCGGCTGCTCACCTCCTTCTTCGGGGTGAGCGGGTACGGCCGGGTACTGGTGCCGGTGAACTTCCGGCTCAAGGCCGAGGAGGTGGCGTACATCGTCGAGCAGAGCGGCGCCTCCGTCCTGCTCGTCGACCCCGAACTCGCCGACGCGCTGCACGGGGTGGTGGCCAAGCACAAGTTCGTGATCGGGGCCGACAGCGACGCCGTCCTCTACGACTTCGACAACTCCCCCCGCCGGTACGCGATCTCCGAGAACGACACCGCCACCATCAACTACACCAGCGGAACCACCGCCCGCCCCAAGGGCGTTCAGCTCACCCACCGCAACATCTGGCTCAACGCGACGACCATGGGCCTGCACTACGGCGCGAGCGACCGCGACGTCTACCTCCACACCCTGCCGATGTTCCACGCCAACGGCTGGGGGCTGCCGTTCGCCCTCACCGGCCTGGGCGCGCAGCACATCGTGCTCCGCAAGGTCGACGGCGCCGAGATCCTGCGCCGCATCGACCGGCACGGCGTGACCTTCCTGTGCGGCGCGCCCGCGGTCGTCCAGATGGTGCTGGACGCGGCGGCCGACTGGGACGGCCCGGTGCCCGGACGCGACCGGGTGCGGATGATCGTGGCCGGCGCCCCGCCGCCCACCTCCGTCGTCCAGCGTGTCGAGGCCGAACTGGGCTGGGAGTTCATGCAGCTCTACGGCCTGACCGAGACCTCCCCGGTGGTCACCGTCAACCGCACCCGCGCCGAGTGGGACGCCCTGCCCGCCGCCGAACGGGCGGAGAAGCTCGTGCAGGCCGGCGCCCCCTCCCTCGGCACCCAGCTGCGGGTCGACCCGTCCGGCGAGGTGCTCGTCCGCTCCAACACCGTCCTGGACGGCTACTGGCAGCAGCCCGAGGCGACCGCCGAGGCCCTGCGGGACGAGTGGTTCCACACCGGCGACGGCGGCTTCCTCACCGACGGCTACCTCACCATCTCCGACCGCAAGAAGGACGTCATCATCAGCGGCGGGGAGAACGTCTCCTCGATCGAGGTGGAGGACTGCCTCTACGCCCACCCGGCGGTGGCCGAGGCCGCGGTGATCGGCGTGCCGGACGAGAAGTGGGGCGAGACCGTCAAGGCGCTGGTGGTGCTCCGGGAGGGGCACGGCGGCGTCACCGCGGCCGAGCTGATCGCGCACTGCAAGCAGCGGCTGGCCGGCTACAAGTCGCCCACCTCCGTGGAGTTCCGGGACGAACTGCCGCGCACCGCCACCGGGAAGCTGCAGAAGTTCCGGCTGCGCGAGCCGTACTGGAGCGGGCAGGAGCGGCAGGTCAACTGAGCGGCAGGTCGACTGAGCAGGCAGGTCGACCGAGTCGGCGGGGCCGCGGGCGGTCCGGGTCAGCCGAGCAGTCCCGACTCCCTGGCCGCCACGGCGAGTTCGGTCCGGTTGCGGACGCCGAGCTTGTGCATGGCGGACTTCAGGTAGCCGGTCACGGTGTTGCAGGTCAGCCCCAGCCGGGCGGCGATCTCCGGGTTCGTCCGGCCGGTCGCCGCCCAGCGCAGCACCTCGTGCTCGCGCGGGGTCAGGGGTCGCGCGGGGGCGGCGGCCCGGCCCTTCCCGGCGGGGCCGGGCTCCGCGCGGCCCCAGGCGGCGGCGCCGGCGAGTGCCCGGGTGGCGGTCGCCGCCAGCTCGCCGACGGCCGCGATCCTGACGTCCCCGAACGGCACGACGGCGCGCAGCGACGCGTACACCACGCCGTGCACGGTGCCGCCGTGCAGCAGGGGCACCGTGAGCATCGCGTACAGGCCCTCGGCGCTGACGGCCGCGTCGTGGTGGTGCGAAATGGTGGTGGCGGCCCGGTAGTCGGGCACCCAGCTGGGAGCCCGCTCGGCGAGCGCGCGCCCGCCCAGTCCGGTGCCGGCCGGGACGGGACGGTCGTGCAGCAGGTCCGCCCTGGTGCCGGCCCAGTGCCGCAGCACCAGTCCGTCCTCGCCCGCCCGGTGCCCCGGCAGCGCCACCGGCAACGGCTCCGGCACGCCCACCAGGCCGACGTCGGCGCCGCACTCCGCCACCACCCGGCGGGCGAGGTCGCCGAGCACGGCGTCCCTGACCAACTCGGCGGCGCGCGCGCCGAGCCCGGGGTCGTCCGGGGGCGCGGCGGTGAGGGTCTCCGCGGCCCCTGTCATCGCGAGACTGCCCTTCGCATCGCGTGCATCGCGAGATTGTCACACGCGGCACGGGCGCTGGCGAGGGTTCCGGTGTGCGGGTCCGGCAGCGTTGATTCGGCGGAGTGGCGGGCGTGGCGGCCGCGCCCGGCGTAGGGTGCGGCCGTGGCCGTGGATTACCGGCGGGTAATGCGCCGGGACCGGAGGAAGGGGAACCGATGACGGATCCGAACGCCCCGCAGGATGCCTCGAAGGACGCCCCGCAGGACGCCCCGCAGGACGGCCCGCAGGACGGCCCGCAGGACGTCCTGCGCGGCCTGCTCGCCGACCTCGGCGCCGAGAGCGCCGTCCTGGACGCGCTGGTGGCCGACCTCCCCGCGGCCGACTGGGCCCGCCCCACACCCGCCGAGGGCTGGACGGTCGCGCACCAGATCGCCCACCTGGCCTGGACCGACGACTGGACGGTCCGCGCCGCCCGCGACGGCGAGGCCTTCACCGCGGCCGCCGGCGCCGCCTTCGGCGACCTCCGCGCGGCCGGCCGCGACCCGGTCGACGAGGGCGCGGTCGCGGGCGCCGCCGAGGAGCCCGCCGCCCTGCTCGCCCGCTGGCGCACCGGACGCGACGCGGTGCACACCGCGCTCGCCGGCACCCCGGCCGACGTCAAGCTGCCCTGGTTCGGCCCGCCGATGAAGCCCGCCTCGATGGCCACCGCCCGCCTGATGGAGACCTGGGCGCACGGCCAGGACGTCGCCGACGCCCTCGGGGTGACCCGCGAGCCCTCGGCCCGCCTGCGGCACATCGCCCACCTGGGCCTGCGCACGCTCGGCTTCGCCTTCACCCTGCACGGCCGCCCCGCCCCGCAGAGCCCGGTCCGCCTCGAACTGACCGCCCCCGACGGCACGTCGTGGACCTTCGGCCCGGCCGACGCCACCGACGTGGTGCGCGGCCCGGCACTGGACTTCTGCCTCCTGGTCACCCAGCGCCGCCACCACGACGACCTCGCCCTCACCGCCACCGGCCCGACCGCCACCGCCTGGCTCCCCATCGCCCAGGTCTTCGCCGGCCCACCTGGCAAGGGACGCGGGCCGGCCTCCGGCGCCTGAACGGCCCGGGGTGGTTTCGCGCATAGACTGCGAGGCCGCCGAACGCACCTACCGGAGGAGGCACCATGAGCTTCTACGAGCGGCACCGCGAATTCGTCGAGGAGGTGCTGCGCACGGCCCCCGACGGCGTCCGCGTCGAATGGTCCGGCGACACGCTGATCATGCAGGCGGCTCCGCCCAACATTCACCAGCTGAGCATCATGCTCGTCCAGCGGCAGTTCGAGCGCCACGTCCCGGACGACTACGGTTTCAGCGGCTACACCACGCTGACCACCCCCGACATGACGAAGGGACGCAGCCCTGATCTGACCTACCTTCCGATCGCCTCCCTGGCCCGGCCGGGCAACAGCACCCCCGCCGAGGAAGCGCTCGTCGCGGTCGAGGTGGTCTCGCCGTCCAACCCCGGGAACGACTGGGTGGACAAGCTCCGCGACTACGCGGTGATGGGCATTCCGCTCTACCTGATCATCGATCCGCGGGAGGGCACGGTCACGCTGTTCTCCGAACCGAACCACGACCGCTACCACGCGCGGCACGACCGGAAGTTCGGGGACAGCATGCGAATTCCCGAGCCGTTCGACTTCGACCTGGACCTGAGCGGGCTCGTGCGCTACCCCGACTGAGTGGCCCGAGGACTCTGAGGCCTCAGAGACCGATCCGCAGTGGTGTGAGCCGGGTGGCGATCAGGTTGGTGGCGCCGCGGTCGCGTTCGATGTGGCCGTGGACGAGGAGGCCGGCCCGGTCGAGGGCGGTGCGGCGCTGGGACTCCCAGACCGGGCGGTTGCAGATCACGTTGATCAGACCGGTCTCGTCCTCCAGGCTGAGGAACAGCACCCCGCCGGCCGTCGGCGGCCGCTGCCGGTGGGTGACCAGGCCGCCGACCACCACCGCCGTCCCCGGTGGGACGTCCGGGAGTTGGGCCGCGGAGAGCGCGCCGCCGCGCTCCAGGTGGGCGCGCAGGTGCTGGAGCGGGTGGCTGGTGGCGGAGGTGCCGGTGGCCCACAGGTCCGCGATGGTCTCCTCGACCGGACTCAGGCCGGGCAGTTCCGGCGCCTCCGTGCCGGGGGTGGTGCCGGGCAGCAGATCGGCCGATATTCCGGCGAACGCGCCTGCCGACCACAGAGCCTGACGTCTCGTCAGCCCGAAGCAGTCGAACGCACCGGCCGTCGCCAGCGCCTCCAGCACGGGTGCGGTCAGGCCCGTCCGGCGGGCGAAGTCCTCCAGGCCGGCGTACGGCTGCCCGGCCACGATCGCCTCGGCCTGCGGGGAACCGATGCCGCGAACCGTCTCCAGCCCGAGCCGGATCGCCGGCTGCGGACGGCCCGCCGTCAGCGGAGGCTCCGGCGTCGGCCCCCGGTACGGCTCCAGGCCGGGCCGCGCCCCGCTCGCGTTGACGTCCACCCCGCGCACCCGCACCCCGTGCCGCCGCGCGTCCGAGACCAGGCTGAGCGGCGAGTAGAAGCCCATCGGCTGGTTGGCCAGCAGGGCGCAGGCGAAGGCCGCCGGGAAGTGGTACTTGAGCCAGGCGCTCGCGTACACCAGGTAGGCGAAGCTGATCGCGTGGCTCTCCGGGAAGCCGTAGTTGGAGAACGCCTCGATCTTGCCGTAGACGTCCTCGGCCACCTCGGGCGGGATGCCGCGCTCCGCCATGCCGGTCAGCAGCCGCTCGCGCAGCCGGGCGACCCGCTCGTGCGACCGCTTGGCCCCCATCGCCTGCCGCAGCAGGTCCGCCTCCGCGGGCGTGAACCCGGCGCAGTCGATGGCGAGTTGCATCATCTGCTCCTGGAACAGCGGCACCCCGAGCGTCTTCCCGAGCGCGTTCTCCATCAACGGGTGCGGGCAGCCCGCCGGTTCGGCCCCAGCCCGCCGGCGCAGGTACGGGTGGACGGAACCGCCCTGGATCGGGCCGGGGCGGATCAGCGCCACCTCGACCACCAGGTCGTAGAAGTGGTCCGGCTTGAGCCGGGGCAGCGTCGCCATCTGCGCCCGCGACTCGACCTGGAACACCCCGACGGTGTCGGCCCGCCGCAGCATCGCGTACACGCCCTTGTCGTCGTCCGGGATGGACGCCAAGTCGTAGCGCAGGCCGTGGTGTTCGGCGATCAGGTCGCACGCGTCGTGCAGCGCGGCGAGCATGCCGAGCCCGAGCAGGTCGATCTTCACCAGTCCGGCCCCGGCCGTCGACTCCTTGTCCCACTGCAGGACCGAACGCCCGGGCATCCGGGCCCACTCGGTCGGGCAGATCTGGCCGATCGGCTCCTTCGTGAGCACCATGCCGCCCGAGTGGATGCCCAAGTGGCGCGGCAATCCGTGGAGTTGCTCGGCCAGCGACAGCACGTCGGCCGGGATGACGGCGTCCGCGCCGGGCGCCGAGCGGAAGTCGGTCTGCCGGCTGAACGCGTCCACCTGCCCCTGCGGGTAGCCGAGCACCCGGGCCGCGTCGCGGATCGCCAGGCGGGGCCGGTAGGTGATCACATTGGCCACCTGGGCGGCGTGCTCGCGCCCGTAACGGCGGTAGACGTACTGGATGACCTCCTCGCGGCGGCGGTTCTCGATGTCCAGGTCGATGTCGGGAGGCCCGTCCCGGGCGGTGGACAGGAAGCGCTCGAACAGCAGCTTGTAGTGGATCGGGTCGACGGCGGTGATCCCGAGGGCGAAGCAGACCGCCGAGTTGGCCGCCGACCCCCGGCCCTGGCACCAGATGTCCTCGCGGCGGCAGAAGTCCACGATGTCGTGCACGATCAGGAAGTAGCCGGCCAGGTCGAGGTCCTCGATGACGTCCAGCTCCTTGGCGAGCTGGCGCCGGGCGGCGGCGTTGCCCGCTCCGAATCGGGCCGGGCCGCCGGCCGCGACCAGGGCGCGCAAGTGGCCGATCTCGCTCCCGCCCTCGGGGACGGGGTAGCCGGGCAGCTCCGGATCCAGCTTCGCGAAGTCGAAGGCGCAGCTCCGGCCGAGCTCGGCGGTCGCCCGCTGCACCCCGGGGAAACGCGCCAGGCGGGCCGCCATCTCCCGCCCCGAGCGCAGGTGCGCGGTGCCGGACGCCTGCGTCCAGCCGGCCGCGTCCTGCAGCGTGCGGCGCTCGTGCAGCGCGGCCAGGCTCTGCGCGAGGCGGCCCTGGGCCGGGCCGGCGTGATGCGCGTTCGTGGACGCGACGACGGGCAGGCGCAGCCGGGCCGCGAGCGCGGCGAGGGCGTCGTTGCGCCGGTCGTCGCCGGGCAGGCGCTGGTCGATCAGCTCGACGTGGACGTTCTCGCGGCCGAACAGCTCGGTGAGGGTGTGGAGTTGGCGTGCCGGGCTGCCGGGGGCGGGCGGAGGCGCGAACGGGGCGGCGGGCGGGGGCGCGAGCGTAGGCGTGAACGGGGTGGTGGGCGGATTCGCCGGCGGAGTGGCGGACAGGGCGGCGGGCACCCGGCCGAGGCGGCAGCCGGTGAGCACCGCCCAGTGGCCGTCGTGCGCCCCGGCCAGCGCCTCCACGTCGTACGCCGGCCGGCCCTTCGCGCCACCGGCCATCTGTGCGGCGGCGATCGCGGCGGAGAGGCTGCGGTAGCCTGCGGGGTCGCGGGCGAGAATGAGCAAGTGCTCGGCACGGCCCCCCTCGTGACGGATCGTCAGTTCTGCGCCGAAGGCGGTGGCCAGCCCCGTCCCCCGGGCGGCCTCGGCGAGCCGGACGGCACCGTACAGACCGTCGTGGTCGGTGAGCGCCAGCGTCTCCACGCCCAGCCGCAGCGCCTCGGCGACCAGATCCTCCGGGTCGCTCGCGCCGTCGAGGAAGCTGAAGGCGGAGTGCACGTGCAACTCGGCCCAGGGCTCGCTCGGGCGGGGGGCGGGACGGGGAACGTCTCCGTCGCGTCCCTCTCCGTTCCGGGCCTCCTCCCCGTTCCGGGCCTCTTCTCCGTTCCGGGCCTCTCTGCCTCGGGCCTCCCCGTCTCGGGCCTCCCCGTCTCGGGCCTCCCCGTCCCGGGTGGGGCGGTGCAGCGGGACGACCTTGTCCGACGCTTCGCCGGTCATGCGGCGGCGCAGTTCGCTCCAGGGGACGGTGGGGTGGCTGGTGAAGCCCATCGGGGATCGCCTTCGTTCTCGTGCTCTCGCTCCCCCCTCGGGTCGGTTCGGTGGCCGCTAGTCGTAGCCGGCCTCCAGGTACCACCCACCCCCCTCCACGGTCAGCAGCAGCGCCCGGCCGCCCACCACCACCTGGAACCGCGCCCGGCGGCGGGCCAGCGACTGGTCCCACCAGTACTCGACCGCCGGCCACGGCCCGGTCCAGCCGTCCACCCGCTCCTCCCGCCCCCGCACCACGACCACGGCCGGCCGGCCCGACACCCCCGCCCGGCCGTCCACCGCCACCGGCCGCCCGTCCTCGTCCAGCACCCGTACCGGCACCGGCTCCCGCAGCACCACGGCCGGCCACACGTCCAGCAACCGCCCGGGCCACGGCGCACCGGCCGGCGCCGCCGCCTCGTACGGCTCGCCCCACGGCACCCTGACCGCCTGCTCCGCCGGACCACGCCCGCCCCCCGGCTCGATCCGCCGCAGCCCGGCATGCCCGAGCACCGCCTGCACCCGCGCCACCGCCCGCTCCACCCGGTCGTCCGCGACCGCCTGACCCCACAGCGCCAACTGCCGCCCCTCGTCGGGCGACAGGCCGTCGGGGGCCAGGCGGAGGAGGACGAAGCCGGTGTCGGGGGCGGGGGGTCGGGTGGCGGGGCCGACGGACCCGCGGGTGGGGTCGACGGACCGGACTGGGCCGGCGTCGGAGCGGGCGTGGCCGGCGTCGGGGTGGGCGAGGCCGGCGTCGGAGCGGGCGTGGCCGGCGTCGGGGCCGCCCGGCCGAGGTCCGGAGCTGCCGCCGAAGCGAGCGCCGCCGGCGGCCGGAGCGTCAGCGGGACCGCCGGGCCTGGTTCCGGGGCCGGAGGTGCCATCGGGTCGGGCCCGAACGGCGGTGTGGCCGTCGGGTCCGGCCGCGCCGCTGTCCCGTCGGGGGTGGTCGGTGCCGGAGGTGCCATCGGGCCAGGTCCGGTCGGCGGCGTGGCCGGGTGCGGGGGTGAAGGCGCCAGCGCTCTGCCAGGCCTGGAGCTGCCAGCGGACCCGCTCGGCCAGTGCCGTCGCCGAAAGCCGGCCCTCGTGCCGCCACAGTCGCGACGCCGTCCGGCCGTCCGCGCACTCCACCTCGACGGCCACCCGCTGGCAGGTCAGTCCCGCCGCGGCCAGTCGCCGGTGCAGTTGCTCGGCCAGCGTGCGGGCGACGAACACCAGTGGTTCGGCCAGTGTCTCCGGCGGGTCGAAGCGCTGCTCGACGGCCAGGTCGGGCCCCTCTCCGCGCGGCACCAGCGGGCGCGGGTGGAGGCCCCGGGCGAGCCGGTGCGCGGCCGTCCCGGTGGGGCCGAACCGGTCCGCGACGGCCTCCGGCGGCAGCGCGGCGAACGCCCCGACGGTGGGCAGCCCGAGCCGCCCCAGCAGCTCCGCCAGGTCCTCGTCGCCGAGCGCGCTCACCGGGTACGGCGCGAGGAACTCCGCCGTCCGGCCGGCCGGCACCAGCACCCCGGCCCTGGCCGCCAGCACGGCGGCGAACAGGCCGTCCGCCACGCCGACCTGGGCGTGGGGGGCGGTGGCCGTCGCGGGTTCCGCGTCCCGGCGCACGGGTTCTGCGTCCCGACGCACGGGCACCGCGTCCCCACCGGGGACGGCGTCCGGGACCGGCTCCTCGGCCAGCGCCGCCGCGACCGCCGTCCGGACCTTCGACGCCAACGCCTCCTCGCCGCCGAAGTAGCGGCCCGGCCCCTTCACCGGGATGGCGCACAGGCCCGGACGGATCACCTCCACCCGGGGCGTGAACCCCGCCACCGCCGCGACCACCGGCTCGAACCGCCGTGTCTCCGCCTCCGGATCCCGGTCACGCAGCTCCAGCGCCGGGCAGAGCCGCTGCGCCAGCTTGAGCCGCTGCCCCTGCCGCACCCCGGCCGCCCGGGCTCCCGCCGAGCACGCGAGGATCCGCCCGCCCTCGGTCACCGCCACCGGGTCGTCGCCCGTGACGGCCACCACCGGCCAGTCCGGGCACCACACCACCAGCACGCGCGGCGTGCCTCCGCCCGCCATCTCACACCACCGCCACGCGCTCGGCGGCCTCGCCGACCTCGCCGATCTCGCCGATCTCGGCCGACTGCGCGACCTGCACGACCTGGGCAACCTTGGCAACCCGCGCAGCCTGAAGGGCAGCAACGGGCTCGGCGGGACGGCGGCGCCCGCGCGGGTGCACCTCCCCGAGCGGATGCACCGCCCCGGCGGCGCCGGACGCGCCAGGCAGGCGGCGCACACGTCCGAACGGCTCCGTCCCGACGACCGCTCCGGCCACCTCCCCCAGCGGGTGCACCCCGTCGGAGGCGTCGGCCGCGCCGTTTTCGAACGCGTCCGTCTCCCCTGCGCCCCCCGCGGGCTCGCCGACCGGGCGGGCCGCGCCGTGCTCGTCCGGGAGCCAGAGGCGGGCGGTGCGGCCGGGGGCGGCCGAGCCGCGGCCCTCGGCCACCACCTCCACCTGCCGCCCGGCGAGCTGCCCGTACCCGTCCCCCAGTCCGAACCAGCGCCCGGAGCGCACGCCCAGCCGCAGGGCAGCCCCCGGCCACGGTCCGGCCACCAGCAGCACGCAGCCGCTGCGCCGCAGGACCGCCGCCAGCCGGGCGGCCAGGCGGGGCGGGACGGGGCCGTCCGGGCGGAGCATCACCAGTTCGACGGCGCCGGCCAGCACCGACACCACCTCGGCCCAGTGCGGCCCGGGGTCGTCCGCGACCAGCAGTCGCCGCAGGTCCAGCCCGTACCCCTCGGCGGCGGCGAGCCCCAGGTCGGGCAGGCCGACGGCCGCCGCCCAGCCGCCTCCGGTGTCCTTCGCCCCGGCGGCGAGCGCCAGGAGCAGCCCGGCGTCCCCGCCCGCGACGGACACGGCGGTGCCCCGGCGCAGCCCGCCTTCCGGCAGCAGCTCCCGCAGGGCGGGCACCACCGGCAGCAGTCCCCGTTCGGCGGCCGTGGCCTCCGTCGGCGCAGCCGTCGGCACCACCGGTCGGAGCGTGGGCCGCCCTCCGGTGGATTCGAAAACGGGTTCGATAACGAGCACACCCCCAGGATCGAACATTCGTTCGCAAAGATTCAAGTCCGAATAGGCCACCCCATCCGTCACGCTCCGTATTGCCGGGGGCATAACAAGCAGCGCCGAAAGGCGAGGTGAGAGCCGTGCGCACGGCCTCCGCGCCCTGCAAGCCTCAGATCGGGAGCCCGACGATCCCCCACCCGCGCCGCTCGGCCTCGCCGACCACTTCCCCCCACCCGGACAGCAGCCCCGCGAAGTCGTCGAAGCCCTCGATCCTGCCACCGGGGGAGGCCGCGAGGCGGTCGTACGGCTCCCGCACCCTCGGCAGGACCGGGACGATCTCCCGCCAGCGGCGGCTGAGCCGCGCCGTTTCAGCCGGGCCCCACGCGATCAGCGGCCCGGACCGCAGAACCGGGTCGTCGGGCGGGAAGACGCCGGCCTCCACCTGTTCGGTGTCGGTCTCGATCTCGGGCCCCCACCAGATCAGCGCCCCGAGGAAGTCGTCCAGCAGCGCCCGCGGCTCGCGTCCCACGCCGCGCCGGGCGTGGTCCCAGCCGTCCGCGGCGCAGAAGTGCGACTTGTACGAGCCGCTGATGCCAGCGAACTCGAACCGTCCCAGCCACGACGGGCCCGGCTCGAACCACACCCAGCCGGCGTGGACGACGCGGTCGTCGTCCGGGTACGCCGCGTCCTGGAGTGCGTCCGCCCGGTCGTCCGGCGCGATGCCCATGAGGTGGTCCCAGTCGACGACCAGGACCGTGATGTCAACACCCATGCGGCGAGGCTAGGGCACGCCGACGGGCCGCCAGACGAACACCTCGGTGGCCGGCTGACGGACCGAGAAGCGGCCCGCCGCGGAGGCGCGGGCCAGGAGCCTGCGCAGGTCGGCCTCGAACGCCGCCCGCCCGGGGCCGAACAGGTGCGGCGCCGAGAAGGACATCGAGAACACCCCGGCCACCACGTCGTCCACCGTCCGCTCCAGCACCAGCCCGCCGGGGACGACCACGCGCTCCGGGCCCGCGAAGCCCGCCCGGGCGAGGACGGCGGACTCGTTGCCGGGAGTGCCAGCGGCCAGGAGACCCCGGCCCGCACGCCGGACCGGGCCCAGGTAGCGGCGGACGAGCTCGCCGATCGCCGCGTCGGGGACGGGCGGGTGCGGGAGGCCTTCGGCGGGGCGGGGGTCGCGAAACTCCGCGCCAGGTTTCAGGTCCGGCTTCAGGTCCGAGACGTGCACGAGCGCTCCGCCGGGACGCAGCATGCCGCGGACGGTCGCCGCCACCAGGTCGCGGTCCATCCAGTGGAAGGACTGGCCGAACGTCGCCACCGTGAACGTTCCCAGCCCGGCCGGAAGTTGCTCCGCCCGGATTCGCAACCAGGTGCTGCGGCCGGCCACTTCGGCCGCCTTCGCCGCCCGACGGGCCGCGGCGATCATCCCGGCGTCCGGATCCACCCCGGCGACCTCCTCGAACCGGTGCGCCAGCAGCAGCGCCAACGTCCCCGGCCCGCAGCCCACGTCGAGCAGCCGCCCCCGGCCGTCCAGCCGCAGCACCCCGGCCAGCGCGTCCGCCAGGCCGGGCGCGTAGGGCAGCCTGCCGCGCTCGTAGTACGCGGCCGTGCCCGCGAACAGCGTCTCGTCCCACGTCCAGCCGTCGATCATGGCCGCCGCCTTCCAGGGTTCGCCCGCCTCGGATCCGCGGATGTGACGCTACGCCACATCCGTCCGGCGAAAACCGGTGGACAGCCCCGGGGCCGTCCACAGACTGGTCCCATGACCGCCACCGACCCCAAGGCCGATCTCCGCGTCTACCTCCAGGACGCCCGCGACGTCCTGCTCTGGAAGCTCGACGGCCTCTCCGAGTACGACCTCCGCCGCCCGCTCACCCCGACCGGCACCAACCTGCTCGGCCTCGTCAAGCACCTCACCGGCGCCGAGGCGCTCTACTTCGGCGACACCTTCGGCCGCCCCTTCCCCGAACCCACCCCGCTCTGGATCACCGGCGCCGCCGAACCGAACGCCGACCTCTGGGCCAGGGCCGACGAGACCACGGAGGACGTCGTCGGGCGCTACCGCCGGGCCTGCGCGCACGCGGACGAGACGATCGAGGCGCTGCCCCTCGACGCGGTCGGCCAGGTGCCGTTCGGCGCACGGTCGAAGCAGACGCTCCACCGGGTCCTGGTCCACATGGTCTCCGAGACCCACCGGCACGCCGGCCACGCCGACCTCGTCCGCGAACTCGTCGACGGCGCCACCGGCCAGCGCCCCGACGGCGCCAACACGGCTCCGGGCGACGCCCCTTGGTGGGCCGCCCACCACGCCCGCGTGGAGCGCGCCGCGCGGGACGCCGCCGGGCTCAGCTGACCTCGGCGTCCGCAGCGAGCCTGAGACCGGCGGCGGCGAGGCGCCGGGCCGTGGTCACCCGCAGCAGCCGGCTGCCGAGCAGGCTGTACATGGCCAGATGATTCTCGTCGATGCCGCTGACAGTGCTGGCGCCGACGTCGGCGTCGGCGTCGTCGGTCATGTGGCGCTCCATCAGTGGGCATGGGTGCGGGTGTGCTTCCACAGGCCCCTCACCCTGATCGGGGTACGAAACGGGATTTGATGGGCCATTGCCTACGTCCGCCGAGCGCCGGCTACACGTACCGGCGCGCCGTCGCGACGAAGGCGTCGATCGACTCCCGGCTGCCGTCCCGCCGGGCGGTGACGTCCTGCCGGTCCACCGCCCGGTCGATCCTGCCGATCCGCTCGAAGGCCTCCCCGGCAACGGCCAGAAGCTCGGGCTCGTCAACGAGCAACTGGAGCTGGAACAGGGCCCGCTGCGCCCCGGAGCGCGTCTCGAACGACCGCTTGCGCAACTCGACCTCGTCCTCGGCGTCACGCCCCTCGTGCACGCAGAACCAGTGGTGCAGTGCGGCCTGCCGGTACTCCACGAGCAGTCCGGCGTACGAGCCGAAGGTCTCCAGCCGCTCTTGCCGACCGCGCTCCAGGCGGGCGTTGTACTCCGTGCGGAGTGCGGCGCGCCGCTGGAAGACGTGCGTCACCGTCGACCCCAGGAGCGTGCCGAGCACCGCGATGATGCTCGTGACCATGGCATTCATGCCGCATATGCGACCAGACGCCCCAGGGGCACCGACCACGGAGGTGGACGGGGTTCACGGCACCCCGCTTGCGGGCAAGCCACCCTCCAGCCGTATCCCCAACCTCACGGGACAGAACACCTAGGCTTCCCGGCATGACGATGCAGGGCGTGGAACTGACCGCCCGCTGCGACGCGTGCGGGGGCACGGCTACGCGGTGGGTGCGGCAGTTCGTCCAGGAGCGGGGGCCTAGGCAGGGGCGAGGCCCGGGCTGGGAGCTGTGGTGGGACTCCGAAGGGTCCTGCCGGGACTGCGGCGCCGCCTGGTGCGAGCACGCGGGGCCGGAGCCGGCGCCGGAGGCCGTCCGGGAAGCGCTGCTGACCGCGCACGGGCCGTTCCGGCTGCGGCCGGTCGGGGCTTCGGTCGATGCGGTGGCGGCACTGCGGGTGTTCCGGACCTTTCGGGCTTCCCCGGTGCTCCCGGAGGGCGACGGGGCCGTCTCGCTCGGTCGGGGGCGTGAACTGCTCGGCGAGTTCCGTGATTTCGGCCTGGTCGGGACGGAGGTCGAGATGACCGTCCTGGGTCTGCTGCTGCTGGATCACGGCGTTCCGGCCGAGGTGTCGACCGGCCCGGGGCGGGCATACCGGTACGTAGGACCGCCGGAGTTGTGGGGTGGCGGCGGACCGGGTGGGCAACTGGTGCGGACGGAGCCCGAGTTTGCCGACTGGCTGGGCGAACGGACCGCCGCGGAGCTCGCGGAACCGTTCACCTTCGTCGTCGACCTCGCCGGCTTCCTGCGCCTCGCCCCGCGCCGCAGTGAGCACGTGGTCTGCGCGGGCGGCGAGTTGGTGCTGAGCGCCGGGGAGGTCCGTTTCGAGCGGGGTGACGACGCGGGCTTCGACGGCTGGACGGCCGAGGAGGTCAGCAACCAGTCCACCGGGTACTGTCCGGACGTCGTGTCCTGGCCTGCCGTCGCCACGGCGCTGGAGCGGATCGGCGTGCGCCGCCCGGGCGGCTTCACGCACGGGATCGTGTTCCGGCGCTGCCCGGGCTGCCGGGGCGTCAACGTCGTCCGCGAGGGCTCCTTCGTGTGCGTGTTCTGCGACGGCGACCTGCCGGTCCGGTGGAACGTGGACGACGGATCACGGGTGTAGTGCGGGCCCGGTGCGGGGGTGTCGGCGGCGGCCGTTAGGGTCGGGGTGGTCAGCCGGGGTGGTCGGGGGTCGTACGGGGAGGGTGGTGGGCTCGTGGGGCACGGGCTGGTGATGGCCGGGGAGCTTCCGGCCGGGGTGGTGCACACGGGGAGCCGGGAGTTCCTGGAGCGGGAGGGCCTGCCGCGGACGGGGGCGTTCCTGGACTTCGGGCGCTTCGGGGACGGACCGCTGGAGTCGGTGGAGCTGTCGTCGTCTGCGGAATCGTCCGCCTTGGCGGAGGCCGCCGGGGCCCCGGCCATTGGAGCCCAGGCGGCCGGGCCGCTGTTCGTGCTGGGCGAGACGGAGTACTGCGCACCGTTCGCGCGCGCCGGGAACACGGTGCTGCTGGACGGCGTCACCGGCGAGGTGTTCCTCGCGAAGCCGTCGGGCGAGCACCTGGACCGCGACCTCTTGGCCTCCGACCTGCCCGCGCTGGCCGCGATGGTGCGGGAGGTCGAGTCGGTGGCGGAGACCGCCCGCCGGCCCGAGGCGCTGGACGGGCGGCGCGGTCCGGCCGTCGTGGCCGAGGTGATGGCGGCGGCGGACCGCCGGCTGCGGGAGCTCGACCCCGGGCTGTTCGGCCGCTCGGACGTCCCGCCCGCGCACTGGGGCACGACGCTGCTGGTGCGGGCCCTGGGCTGGGGCGCGCTGCCCGGCGGCCCGGACGGGCCCGCGTACGAGATCGGCGCGGACCTGGTCGCGGAGATCGCGACGCTGACGGACGAGGGCCTGGTGCATCGCTACCGCCCCGAGGAGCTGCCGCCCGGCCTCGTGCACGAGCCGACGCGCCGGCTGCTGACCGGGATCGGCCTGCCGCTGGGCGGGGCGATGTTCGGGGTGTCCGAGGAACCGCTGGTCACCATGGGCGAGGCGTACCCGGAGTACTTCGACGGCGAGGAGGAGCGCCCCTACCAGCGCGACTTCGTCGCCCTCGGGCACTGGCCGACGGACCTCGTGATCGCGCTGGACGGCGCGACCGGCCTGCTGGAGCTGCCCGACTGGTACGACGACGGCGAGCCCGAGGCCTACCTCAACCGCGACCTCTCCGCCCTGCTCTACTCGCTGTGGACGTACGAGCGCATGCGCGCCGAGTGGGAGCGCTGGGACTACGGCCTGGGCCGCGACACCTGGGCGGTGTTCGACCCGCAGTCACTGCTGAGCACCGCCGTCGACGGAGTGGTCGAGGCCCTCGACCCGGAGGCGTTCGCGCCCGGGCGGTCGTGGCGGCTGCTCGCCGAGGACGCGCACATGGGCGGCCTGCTGGGGTGAACCCGGGCCTGGGGCGGCTGCTGGGGTGAACCCGGGCCTGGGGCGGCTGCCGTCACGGGATTCGCGGCCGCCCTGCGGGAGCGGCCCCGCGGCGGTGCGAACACGAAAGGTGGCCGCCCCGCCGCACGTCCTGCTCCGCGCCCTGCCACACGCTGCGCCGCACAATCCGAGGCACACCCTGCGGCGAACCGGTCGTGCCTGCTCGCAGGCCGGTACGCTGCCTCGGTGACGAACATCCGTACGGCGACCGCGCGAAGACGGGCGGTCCTGCTCGGCGTCGGCGCGGCACTGTCGCTCGTCGGCGCGGGCGTCGTGTACGGGGTGCTGTACGCACGGTCACTGGACTTCGCGGAGCGCTGCGAGCGGGGCCTGGTGACCGGCAGCGGACAGCTGCTGGAGACGGGCGCCTCGTGGCTCCCGCCCGACGCGTGGTGCCGGTTCGAGGACGGGAGTGTGTCCACCACGCCGTTCTGGGCACTGCTGCTCTTCTACGCACTGCTGACGACGGCAGTGTGGGCCCTGACCGCCCTGGCGCGGGTCCGCCGTCCGCACCCGCTGCCCGGGGCTGAGTGGCAGGTGGGACACGGGCGGGGCTGGTAGACGCCGACGGAGCTGGTAGGCGCGGACGAATTCCTCCTTCAGACGTTTTGGAGAACGTTTTTGACGTCTCGCCAGGTGCGCCGGTGGTGCGGCTCGGCAGGCGGTCCCCACACTCGTGCGGACGGCGGACCGCTCGAAGCGGCGCCCTGAAACGACGCCCTGAAACGACACCGCTGCCACGAAGCAGCGTCGCCGACTTGAAGTTGCCGCAACGGCAGCTCCTACCGTCGTGACCAGGGCCGGAGGAACCGGCCCGGGAACGGCGAACGTACGGGAACACAACCTGGAGGAGGCGGCCATGGCCTGGCCGATCGCGGAGGTCGCCCGGATGTCGGGCGTCACCGCCCGGACCCTGCGGCACTACGACGAGATCGGGCTGCTGCCCCCGGCGTGGATCGGCTCCAACGGTCACCGCTACTACGAGGAGCGGCAGTTGCTGCAACTGCAGCAGATCCTCGTGCTGCGGGCGCTGGGCGTCGGGCTGACCGAGATCGCCCGGATCCTCGGCGAGCAGGTGGACGAGCTGGAGGCCCTGCGCGGCCACCACCACTGGTTGGTCGCCGAGCGGGACCGGCTGGACGGCCTGGCCACCATCGTCTCCCGCACGATCGCCGAACTGGAACGATCCAGGAAGGACGGCACACCCATGACCAGCATCAACCGCCCGGAGAACCTGTTCGAGGGCATCCAGCCCACGGACGTCGCGGAGAGCCTCCGCGACTTCCCCGAGCACGCGGAGGCCGCCTTGCGGGCGACCGCCACGATGTCCCCGGCCGAGGTCGAGGCCGGCCAGCGCGAACGGACCGCGCAGATGATCCGGCTCGCCGAGTTCATGACGGACGGCCTCCCGGCCGACGCCGAACCCGTGCAGACCAAGATCGACACGGAGTACCGGGCCCTCATCGCGCTCCGACCGGTCCCCGTCGAGGAGTACCTCGCGATCGCCCGGTCCTGCGTGGAGCACGAGCAGTGGCACGCCGTCTACGAGGCCGTCGCCCCTGGCCTGGCCGCCTACCAGCGGGCCGCCATGGAGGCCTACGCGGCGGCGCGGCTCTCCTGAGCCGGTCCTGCGGGTAACAGCCGGTCGGGGCGGCCGGTGGAAGGCCACGACTGATCAGGACGGTCAGGGCGGTCGATGATGGCCGGTCAGGGCGGTCGGCGCGGTGGGGCGGTCTGGGGCCGGTCTGGGGCGGTCGGTGGCGGTCGGTGGCAGGCCACGACCGCGGGACGCTGCTCGGGCCGGGCCGCCGCTCCGGCCGCCCCGAGCAGCGACATCCCGGCCCGGCGGCGGCCTCACTCGGTGCGCAGCGCCGTGACCGTCCGGGTGCGGGCCGCCCAGGTCGCGGGCAGGAGGGCGCCGATCAGCGCCAGCACCAGGCCGCCGAGTATCAGCGGCCCCACCACCGAGGGGGCGAACACGGCCAGGTCCGCCTCGGGCACCCCGACCCCGGCGGCGCTCGCCGTGGCCGGCATCACCCAGTGGTGCACCAGGATCCCGATCGGCACTCCGACCAGCCCGGCCACCAGCCCGCTCCCGCAGACGGAGGTGAGCACCATGCCGACCGTCTGCCGGGGCGACATCCCGAGCGCCTTGAACACCCCGAGGTCGTGCACCCGCTCGCGGGTGTCCAGCAGCACCGTGTTGAGAACGCCGAGGCCGGCCACCGCGATCAGCAGCAAGGTCAGTGTCCCGGCCAGGGTGTTCATCGCGAGGACGACGAGGTTGAGGTGCGTCCCACCAGGCTCGGCGCCGAGCCCCAGTGGCCGGACGGCGGCGTCGAGCCCGTCCGCGTACGCCTTGGCATCGGTGCCGGCGGTGAGGTCGATGTGGTAGGCGATCGCTTCGGCGTGGACGGGCGAGCCCAGCGCGGTCGGCGCGGCCCGGTCGACGAAGACCAGGTCGTTGGTGGCCAGCACCTCGCCGGTGATCCGCACCGGGGTGGAGCGCCCCTGGTCGGTGAGGGTGATGGTGTCGCCCACCTTCGCCTGGTTGGCCCGGAGGTAGCCAGAGCCGACCACCGCCTCGCCGGGGCCATTGAACCAGCGGCCCGAGACCATCTGGTAGCCGCTCCAGGAGGCGTCGCCGGAGAAGGCCACCACTTCGGAGCGGGCGGTGTTCCCGGCCACCGCAACCGAGGTCGGAACGGTGCTGTACCAGGCCCGGGTGCCGGGGCGGGTGTCGATCGCCCCGGCCACGGCTGCCTCGTCCACGTGGTCGGGGGCCTTCACGGAGCCGTCGATCGGGGCCTCCACCACGACCTTGCCCGCGTGCTCGGCCGTCAGGCCCTCCTGGAAGCCGGTGAGCGAGAGCGTGAGGCCGACGCAGAGCGTGACCCCTGCGGTGCCGAGCACCACGGCGGCGGCGGTGGTCGCCGAGCGGCCCGGTCGGTTGAACGGACTCGCCAGCCCGAGGCTCAGGGCGCGCGGCAGCGGCAGTCGGCCGATCAGCCGCTGGACCGCGGCCACCGGGCCCGAGCCCGCCGCACCGCCGCCGCGGGCCGTGGCCCGCTTGGCGCCCGGCGCCGTGCGGCCGACCGCGAGCGCCTCGACCGTGCGCAGCCGGCCGGCGCGCAGGGCGGGCACCAGTGCGGTGGCCACCACGGCGGCCAGGGCGACGGCCGGCACCGCGAGGTCCACCCAGAGCGGTATGCCGAGCAGGCCGCCGTGCAGGGCCTTGTGGGCCAGCCCGAGGACGGGGACGGAGAGCACGTTCCCGCCGAGCACGCCGAGCGCGGTGCCGATCCCGGCGGGGATCAGCGCCTGGCCGACGTAGGCGCGAGCCACTTGGGCCGGGGTGAAGCCGAGCGACTTGAGGATGCCGATCCGCCGGGTCGCCGCGCTGACGGCGCCACTGACCACCACCCCGATGATCAGCACCGACATGGCCAGGCCGAGCACCCCGAAGGCCGTCACGAACGGGACGAAGGTCGCCGCCGTCCGGTTGGCCTCCGCCTGCGCCGGTCGGTAGGAGGTGGCCGTGGTGAGCGCGCCGGGCGGCGCCGCGGCGACGAGCGCGGCGACGAGCGCGGCGTGATCCGCATCGACCTCGGCGTCGGTGGCGGCGTGGGCGAAGCGGTAGAGGTACTGCTGGGCGGGCACCATACCGGGCGCGGTCAGCGCGGGGACCTGCCCGGGGGCGACCCAGCCGTCCGCGCTCCAGGAGACGGAGGAGGCGATGCCGACGACCTTGAGGGTCGGCCGGCCTGGCAGGTCGGGGAAGGCCATGCTGTCGCCGACGGCCAACGGCGAGTGGCCGTCCAGGAACACCACCTCACCGGGGCCCGCGACCCACCGGCCCATCAGCATGTGCAGGTCGTCCATCGGACCGCCCTGCTCCCGGCCGACCAGCGTCAGTGGCGGGAGCGGGCTCCCGGGCGGCGGGATCCGGGTGTCCGGCCCGGACCGCGCCTGCACCGTGACCGCCGGGTAGGGGCCGGCCGAGGCCGTCACACCGGGGACGTGCTCGGTCGCCGCGAGCTGCGCGGGACTCGCCTTGGCCGGGTCGTACAGCACGTTCAGGTGTGCGCCGCGCTGGTCGGCGAAGGAGCGCTGGTAGGGCCCCTGCGCGGCGACCAGCAGCCCCATCGCGAGGATGCACGCCGTCACGGACATCATCGTGGTGAGGACCATGACGAGCGTCTGCACCCGCTTGCGCCCGACCCCGGCCCGAACCACCTTGCTCAGCGCGCTCATGCGCCCACCTCCCTTCCGTCGGCAGGGGCGATCGCCCACCCGCGCCGTCCCGTTCTCCGCTCTCCTCCGGCCCCCGGTCGGGGGTGACCCCACCGCCGGCTCACCGCACACCTCCGGTGACGGGCGCCGCGGTGTCCCGGACGAGTCGGCCGTCGAGCAGTTCGATCGTCCGGCTCGCGCAGGCGTCGGCGAGCGCGGTGTCGTGGGTGACCAACAGGATCGTCTGGCCCTCCGCGTTGAGTTCGGTGAGCAGGCTCCGGACGTCGGCGGCCGAGGCCGAGTCGAGCGCCCCCGTCGGCTCGTCGGCCAGCAGGAGCGGCGGACGGTTCATCAACGCCCGGGCCACCGCGACGCGCTGGCGCTCGCCGCCGGAGAGCCGGCCGGGGAAGGCGGTGGCGTGCCGGGCCACCCCGAGCCGCTCCAGCAGCTCACCGGCCCGGGCCCGGGCCTTCTCCCGCCGCATCCCGGCCAGTTGGGCCGGGAGCAGCACGTTGTCCTCGACGTTCAGGTCGTCCAGGAGGTTGAAGAACTGGAAGACCATGCCGATCCGCGTCCGTCGGTACTCGGCCAGCGCGGCCTCGCCGAGCTCGTGCACGGCGACGCCGTCCACCACCACGCCGCCCTCGCTGGGCCGGTCGAGCCCGGCGATCAGGTTGAGCAGCGTCGACTTGCCGCTGCCGGAGCGGCCGAGCACGGCCAGCGCCTCGCCGGCCCCCACCTCGAGGTCGAGCCCGGCCAGCGCGGCACGGGCGGCGTCGGATCGGTCGTACGTCTTGCCGACGCCGCGGATCTGGATGATCGGCGTACTCACGGGCCCTCCACTGCTCGGGGTCCGGCACCGGAAGGCCGGTGCCGACTGACGGAACACGACGCTACGAACCGGGGCCCGGGTCCGGACAGCTGTCTAGGCGGCGTCTCTGAGGTGTATTCAGATACACCTGGTTTTCGGGGTTCAGACCTAGAGCGCCGCAGGTGGACGGCGCTGCAGACTGGCTGCCGACCGATCGACCGGGGGGCTTGCGGGCCGCCATACGGAGAGGAGGCGCGGGATGAGGACCGATGCCGGGACGAACACGAACGTGGTGACGCGGGCCACCGCGCGGGCAGAGGGCGCCGTCGTGGCCGGCGTACGGGCGCTCTACGCGGTCACGCTGGGCGTGACCGGGCTGGTCTCGCTGGCCGCCGGGCCGGTCCTGCTGGCCGCCGCGCTGCTCGGCCCCGACGACTCGGGCGGGCGCTCGCCGGGCGGGCCGCTGATCCTGCTCGTGCCGCTCGGGCCGGTGGCCCTCTGGGCCCTCTGCTGGGCCACCGGGGGCGGGGGCCGGGCGGTCGGAGCCGCCCTGGCCGCACCGGGCGCGCTCGCGGTGATGGCCACCCACCTGTACGGCGGCGCGGCGCCCGGCGGCCGCTCCGGCTCGCTCTGGCTGGCCCCGGCGATGCTCGTGTTCGGAGTGCTCGGCGCGCGCTGGGTCGCGGCGGAGACCAGGCGCGTCGTCGGGAAGTGGAGCGGCCGCCCGGTCCCGGTGCCGTACCGCCGCGCCGCCGGCACCGATCCGTGGCAGCGGCTGCTGTCCGGCGGCTGGCTGACCGACCCGGCGACCTGGCGGGACCTCGCCTGGACGGCCCTCAGCGGGCTCGCCTACCTGTTCACCGCCGCGTTCGTCGTCCTCGCCCCGGTCTCGCTGGAGGTCCTGGGGCGCAACGGCCCCCTGGTCCACCTGGGAGTCGTCTACATGATGGGGCTCTGGGTCGCTCCGGTGGCCGCCCTCTGGGCCGCCCCTCCGGTCCTGCGGCTGCACGAGCGGGCCGCGCGCCTCCTGCTCGGGCCCTCCCGGCGGGCCGAACTGGCCCGCCAGGTCAGCCATCTGACCCGGACGAGGGCGGACACCATCGACGCCGGCGCCGCCGAGCTGCGCCGCATCGAGCGGGACCTGCACGACGGGGCCCAGGCCCGGCTGGTGGCGCTCGGCATGCTGCTGACCGTCGCCGACCAGCTGGTGGAGGACCCGGTGGCGCTGCGCCCCCTGCTGGCCGAGGCCCGGCTCTCCTCGGTCAAGGCGCTCGGCGAGCTGCGGGACCTGGTCCGCGGCATCCACCCGCCGGTGCTCGCAGACCGTGGCCTGGCCGACGCCGTCCAGGCCACGGCACTGGACCTGCCCCTGCCGGTCACCTTCGCCGGCGCACTGACCGGCCGCCCCCCGGCGCCGGTCGAGTCCGCCGCCTACTTCGCGGTCAGCGAGCTGCTGGCCAACGTGGTGAAACACGCGGGCGCCTCACACGTGTGGATCGAGATAGGGCACAGTGACGGGTTGCTGCGGATATCGGTGACCGACGACGGGCGCGGCGGCGCCGACCCGTCCCGGGGCACCGGCCTCAGCGGTACCGAACGCCGACTGGCCGCGTTCGACGGGGTGCTCGCGATCAGCAGCCCGCCGGGCGGTCCGACCATCGTGAACCTGGAGATCCCGTGCGCGTTGTCATCGCCGAAGACCTCTTCCTCCTCCGGGACGGGTTGACCCGGTTGTTGGAAGCCAACGGCATGAAAGTCACGGCAGCCGTGGAGACGGGTGAGGACCTGCTCGCCGCGGTGGCCGCCGACCGGCCGGACATCGCCGTGGTCGACGTACGGCTCCCGCCCGGCTTCACCGACGAGGGGCTGCGCGCTGCCCTGGCGGCCCGTCAGGCCCACCCGGGGCTGCCCGTGCTGGTGCTCTCCCAGTTCGTCGAGCAGCTGTACGCCCGCGAGCTGCTGGCGGGCGGCAGCACCGGGGGCATCGGCTACCTGCTCAAGGACCGGGTGATGGACGGCGCCCAGTTCATCGACGCGGTACGGCGGGTCGCCCAGGGCGGCACCGCGATGGATCCGGAGGTGATCACCCGACTGCTCACCCACAACTCCTCGGCCGGCCCGGTCGCGACCCTCAGCCCGCGCGAGCGGCAGGTGCTCGCGCTGATGGCCGAGGGCCGCTCCAACGCCGCGATCGCCCAGCAACTGGTGATCACCGAGCGCGCGGTCGCCAAGCACACGGCGTCGATCTTCGTCCGGCTCGACCTCCAGCCCTCGGACGACGACAACCGGCGGGTGCTGGCCGTCCTCGCCTTCCTCAACAACGGGGAGAAGAACTGAACGACCGAGAAACGAACCACCGAGAACCCGACGGCCGGCGACCCGACTGCCGCCGATCCGACCGCCGGCGACCCGACGACCAGATGTCCGACGACCGAGCACCGGGCGCCTGAGGACCGCCCGGCCGAGAGAACGGCTCCTTGACAAGAGCACAGAGAAGTAGAGAAGTGGGGACGAGCCCTCCGCCGCAGGGGGCTCGCCCGACACAGAACGGGTCATTTAGGCTGGTGACGTGCTCATCCTTGTTCGTCGTCGCCACGTGGACCTGCTCCGCGTGACGAGCATGTCCTGTCGACGCTCCGGCTGAACCTCGCGCCACCACCCTCAGGGCGGCCCCAACCGGGCCGCCACCACCACCCGGCACCCGGAGCACGCGCCGCACCAGGCCACCGCTCCGCCCTCCCCCGGTCGACCACCGGGACCGGCCGGGACGAGACCCAGCGGATGTCACCCATGACGCAGCAGCACACCCTGTCCCACCTCCAGTCACTCCCGGTGATCGACCTCTCGCTCGCCGACGGCGGTCCCGAGGACCGCCGCCGCCAGCACGACGAGCTCCGCGGCGCCCCCCCCCCCCGCCGGGGGGTGGCACCCCCAGGCCCCCGCCAAAAACCCCCCCCCACACCCCCGCGGACCCCCACCAAGGCGGGCCGGGTAGCGCCCCCCCCCGCCCCCACAACCCCCGCCCCCCCCACACTCCCCCGGGGCCACCCCAACCGGCCCCCCCCGGGGGGGGCCCCCCGCCCCCCCCCCGCCTGCACGACGAGCTCCGCGCCGCCGCCACCGGCGTCGGCTTCTTCCAGCTCGTCGGCCACGGCATAACCCCGGCCGAGACGGCCGCTCTCACCGAAGCGATGCGGGCCTTCTTCGCCCTCCCCGAGGCCGACCGGCTCGCCGTGAGCAACCTGAACTCCCCCCACTACCGCGGCTACACCCGCACCGGCGACGAGCGCACCGGCGGCAGCCAGGACTGGCGCGACCAGCTGGACATCGGTGCCGAGCTGCCCCCGCACGTCCCCGGCCGGGGCGAGCCGCCGTACTGGTGGCTGGAGGGTCCGAACCAGTGGCCCACGGCGCTCCCCGAGCTGCGCACCGCGGCCCTCGGGTGGATCGACCGCCTGGGCTCCGTCGCCCGCCACCTGCTGCACGAACTCCTCACCGCGATCGGGGCCCGCCCCGACTTCTACGACGCCGCCTTCGCCGGCCACCCCCACCTGCGGCTCAAGCTCGTCCGCTACCCCGGCACCGCCCCGGACGGCGCCGGCCAGGGCGTCGGCGCGCACAAGGACTACGGCTTCATCACGCTGCTCCTCCAGGACACCGTCGGCGGGCTCCAGGTCGAGCGCCCGGACGGCACCTTCCTCGACATCCCGCCGCTGGAGGGCGCCTTCGTCGTCAACCTCGGCGAGCTGCTGGAGGTCGCCACCGACGGCTACCTCAAGGCCACCAGCCACCGCGTGGTCAGCCCGCCCGGAGCGCACGAGCGCTACTCGGTGCCGTTCTTCTACAACCCCCGCCTCGACGCCCACATCGAGCCGCTCGACTTCCCGCTCGCGCACCACGCCCCCGGCGCGACCGAGGACCCGGACAACCCGCTGTTCGCCGAATTCGGGCAAAACGAGTGGAAGGGGTACACAAGGGCCCATCCTGAGGTCACCCGCCGCCACCACCCCGGCCTGGCGGAGACCGCCTCCCGCTGAACCGGCCGTCGCCCCGCCCCGCCGGTCGCGTGCCCCAGAGCGGCAACGTCCCAAAACAGCAGGGCCCCGGAGCGGCAGTGTCCCGGATCGACAGTGATCCGGGTCGACAGCGCTCAAGGACGCGGTGGACCGGCGGGGCGGGCACTGTCACACTGCTGCTGTTACAGCATGAGTGTGCCAGCGCAGCGGGAGGCGGCGGATGGGGGAGCACGGGGCCGTGGCGGGTGAGGTCCGGCTGACGGTGGACGAGCTGGCGGCGCGGGCCGGGGTCACGGTGCGGACCGTCCGGTTCTACGGGACGAAGGGGCTGCTGCCGCCGCCCGAGTTGGGGCCGCGCCGCGTCGGGCTGTACGGCGTCACGCACCTGGACCGGCTGGGGCTGATCGAGGAGTTGCAGCGACAGGGGCTGACGCTGGCCGCGATCGAGCGCTACCTCGCCCGTCTGCCGGAGGACAGCACGCCGCTGGACCTCGCCATCCACCGCGCGCTGGTGGCCTCCTGGACCCCGGAGGCTGCCGAGGAGGTCGGACGGGAGCAACTGGAACGCCGGGCCGGGCGCGAGCTGTCCGAGGAGCAGGTGGACCGGCTCCTCGCGATGGGGGCGCTGGAACGGACGGCCGACCCGGAGGTGTTCCGGGTGGATCCGGGGCTGCTCCCGCTGGGGGTGCGCATCCTGGACGTGCCGATCCCGCTGGAGACGCTGCTGGCCGCCCGGGCCGTGGTGCTGGAGCACAGCCGGGCCACGGCCCGGGAGTTGCACCGGCTCTTCCGGGAGACGGTGTGGAAGCCCTATCGGGAGAGCGAACCCGCACCGGACGATCTGGTGCGGATGAAGGCGCTGACCGACCACATCCAGCCGATGGTGGCGCAGGCGCTCGTGACGGCGTTCCAGCGGTCGCTGCGCGAGGAGTTGGGTGAGGCCGTGCGTGACACGGCCCCACCCGCCCAGGACTGACGGATCCGTCGGCGCACCCGGGGGGCGCACCTCGGGAAGCGCCCGCGAGGCGGAGGACCTCCGCCTCAGGCAGCGCACCTCAGGCGGAGACCCCCGGCAGAGTCCTCAGCCGGAGACCCCTGGCAGAGTCCCCGGTCGGAGTCCTCAGTCGGAGAACGTCCGCCCCTCCGCCGCCATCCGCTCCAGCAGCGCGGGCGGCGCGAACCGCTCGCCGTAGGCAGCGGCGAGCTCGCGGGCCCGGGCCGCGAAGCCGGCCGGGCCGCCCTCGTAGCCGTTGATGTACTGGAACACACCGCCGGTCCAGGCCGGGAAGCCGATGCCGAGGATGGAGCCGACATTCGCGTCGGCGACGGAGGTCAGGACGCCCTCCTCCAGGCAGCGCACCGAGTCGAGCGCCTCGCTGAACAGCATGCGCTCCTTGAGGTCCTCGAAGGGCACCTCGGCGTCGGCGCGGGTGAAGTGCTCGCGCAGCCCCGGCCAGAGCCGCCCGCGCCGGCCGTCCTCGCCGTACTCGTAGAAGCCGGCGCCGCCGCTGCGGCCGGGGCGGCCGAACTCGTCGACCATACGGTCGACGACCGCGTCGGCCGGGTGCGGCGTCCAGGTGCCGCCGACCGCCTCGGTGGCGCGGCGGTACTCGTCGCGGATCTTGCGGGGCAGGGTGAGGGTGAGCTCGTCCACCAGCGAGAGCACCTTGGCGGGGTAGCCGGCCTGGGCCGCGGCCTGCTCGATGCTGGCGGGCTCGATGCCCTCCCCGACCATGGCGACGCCCTCGTTGAGGAACTGGCCGATCACCCGGGAGGTGAAGAAGCCGCGCGAGTCGTTGACGACGATCGGGGTCTTGTCGATCTGCCGGACGAGGTCGAAGGCGCGGGCGAGGGCCTCGTCGCCGGTCTGCGGACCGCGGATGATCTCTACCAGCCGCATCTTGTCGACCGGCGAGAAGAAGTGCAGGCCGATGAAGTCGCCCACGCGCTGCACGCCTTCGGCGAGCACGCCGATGGGCAGGGTGGAGGTGTTGGAGCAGAGCAGCGCGTCGGGGGCGACGACGCCCTCGATCTCCTGGAACACCTTGTGCTTGAGCTCGGTGTTCTCGAAGACGGCCTCGATCACCGCGTCGCAGCCGGCCAGGTCGGCCGGGTCGCCGGTGGGGGTGATCCGGGCGAGCAGCTCGTCGCGCTTGGCCTCGGTGGAGCGGCCCCGGGCGACGGCCTTGTCCAGCAGGCCCGCGCTGTAGGCCTTGCCGCGCTCGGCGGCCTCGACGCTGACGTCCTTGAGCACGACCTCGATGCCGGCCTTGGCGCACGCGTAGGCGATGCCCGCGCCCATCATGCCCGCACCGAGCACGGCGACCTTGCGGACCGTCCGCTTCTCGACGTCCTTCGGGCGGCCGGCGCCCGAGTTGACGGCCTGCATGTCGAAGAACAGGGCCTGGATCATGTTCTTGCTGGTCTGTCCGCAGGCCAGCTCGGTGAAGTAGCGGGCCTCGATCACCATGGCCGTGTCGATGTCCACCTGGGAGCTCTCGACGGCGGCGGCGAGGATGTTGCGCGGGGCCGGGTAGGGCGCGCCGGCCAGCTGCTTGCGCAGGTTGGCCGGGAAGGCGGGCAGGTTGGCGGCGAGCGCCGGGGTCGACGGGGTGCCGCCGGGGATCTTGTAGCCCTTGACGTCCCAGGGCTGGACGGCGGTCGGGTTGGCCGCGATCCAGGCCCGCGCCTTCGCCGTCAGCTCCTCCGGGGTGGCGGCGAGTTCGTGGACGATGCCCTGCTCCAGCGCCTGCGCCGGGCGGTACTGGCGGCCCTGGAGCAGCACCTTGAGCAGGGCGTCGGCGATGCCGAACAGCCGCACCGTGCGGACCACCCCGCCGCCGCCCGGCAGCAGGCCGAGGGTCACCTCGGGCAGGCCGATCCGGCTGGCGGGGGTGTCCAGGGCGATCCGGTGGTGGCAGGCGAGCGCGATCTCCAGCCCGCCGCCGAGGGCGCTGCCGTTGACGGCCGCGACGACCGGCTTGCCGAGGGTCTCCAGGGTGCGCAGCGCGCGCTTGAGCCGCATCGACTTCTCGAAGACGGCGGCGGCGTCCTCGGGGCGGGCGGCGGAGAGCATCCGGAGGTCTCCCCCGGCGAAGAAGGTCTTCTTGCCCGAGGTGACGACGACGCCGCGCAGCTCGTCCGAGGCGGCGAGGCCGGCCAGCCGCTCGACGACGGTGTCGAAGTCGGCGGTGAAGGCGTCGTTCATGGTGTTGACGGACTGGGTGGGGTCGTCGAGGACGAGGGTGACCACGCCGTCCTGGTCCTGCTCCCAGCGGATGGTGGTGGTGTCGCTCATGAGGTCAGGGTCTCCGGGGATCCGAGGAACGGGGAGGTCAGATGCGCTCGACGACGGTGGCGATGCCCATGCCGCCGCCCACGCACAGGGTGACGAGGCCGTAGCGCAGGTCGCGCCGCTCCAGTTCGTCGATCACGGTGCCGATCAGCATCGCGCCGGTGGCGCCGAGCGGGTGGCCGAGCGCGATCGCGCCACCGTTGACGTTCACCTGGTCGTGGCGGAAGCCGAGTTCGCGGATGAAGCGCAGTGCGACGGCGGCGAAGGCCTCGTTGATCTCGACGAGGTCGATGTCGGCGGCGGTGAGCCCGGCCTTGGCGAGGGCCTTGCGGGTGGCCGGGGCGGGGCCGGTGAGCATGATGGTCGGCTCGGAGCCGGAGACGGCGGCGGAGACGATCCGGGCGCGGGGGCGCAGCCCGTACCGCTCGCCGACCTCGCGGTTGCCGATGGCGACCAGCGCGGCGCCGTCCACGATGCCGGAGGAGTTGCCGGCGTGGTGGACGTGGTCGATGGCCTCGACCCAGTGGTACTTCTGCAGCGCGACGGCGTCGAAGCCGCCGGCGTCGCCGATCTGGGCGAAGGAGGGCTTGAGGCCGGCCAGGGTCTCGACCGTGGTGCCGGGGCGGATGAACTCGTCGCGGTCCAGGACCACCAGGCCGTTGCGGTCGCGCACCGGGACGACCGAGCGGTCGAAGAGGCCGTCCGCCTGGGCCTTGGCGGCGCGGGCCTGGGACTCGGCGGCGAAGGCGTCCACATCGGTGCGCGAGAAGCCCTCGATGGTGGCGATCAGGTCGGCGCCGATGCCCTGCGGGGCGAAGTTGGTCTCGTAGGCCGTCATCGGGTCGGCGAACCAGGCGCCGCCGTCGGAGGCCATCTTCACCCGGGACATGGACTCCACGCCGCCGGCCAGGATCAGGTCCTCCCAGCCGGAACGGACCTTGGCGGCGGCCAGGTTGACGGCCTCCAGGCCGGAGGCGCAGAAGCGGTTCTCCTGCACGCCGGCGACGGTGTCGGGCAGGCCGGCCGCGATGGCGGCGATCCGGGCGATGTCGGAGCCCTGGTCGCCGATCGGGCTGACGACGCCGAGCACGATGTCGTCGATCGCTGCCGGGTCCAGGTCGGGGAAGCGGCCGCGCAGCTCGTGGATCAGGCCGACGACCAGGTCGATCGGCTTGGTGCCGTGCAGCGAGCCGGTGGCCTTGCCCCGGCCGCGCGGGGTGCGGATCGCGTCGTAGACGTACGCTTCGGTGGTCACGGTGGGAACGCCTTTCGGGGCTTCAGGACTTCGGGACTTCAGAGCTTCGGGGCTTAGGGGATTCAGGGCTTAGGGGCCGGAGGACGAGGAGAACCGGGAGATCCGGGAGGGCCGGAGGCCGGACGGAAGGGCGTCAGCCGAGGATGGAGCGGCCGACGATCTCCTTCATGATCTCGGTGGTGCCGCCGTAGATGGTCTGGATGCGCCCGTCGGTGAACGCCCGGGCGACCGGGAACTCACTCATGTACCCGTACCCGCCGTGCAGTTGGAGGCACCGGTCGGCGGTGCGCTTCTGCAGTTCGGTGGCCCACCACTTGGCCATCGAGGCGTCCGCCGGGGTGAGAGCGTAGCGATTGTGCTCGGTGATGCAGCGGTCGACGAACGCCCGGGTGACGGCGCACTCGGTGGCGAGCTCGGCGATCTCGAAGCGCACGTGCTGGAGCTTGGCGAGCGGACGGCCGAAGGCCTCGCGCTGCTTGACGTAGTCGGTGGTGATCTCGACCAGGTACTCGGCTCCGGCGATCGCGGCGACGGCGATCGCGAGGCGCTCCTGGGCGAGGTTCTGCATCAGGTGGACGAAGCCGCCGTTGAGCTCGCCGAGCAGGTTCTCCTTCGGCACCCGGACGTCCTCGAAGAACAGTTCGGCGGTGTCCTGGGACTTCTGGCCGATCTTGTCGAGGTTGCGGCCGCGCTCGAAGCCGGGCGTGCCGCGCTCGACGACGAGCAGGCTCAGGCCGTGCGCGCCGCCCTCGGGGGTGGTGCGGGCCACGACGATCACGAGGTCGGCGAGGATGCCGTTGGAGATGAAGGTCTTGGCGCCGTTGAGCAGGTAGTGGTCGCCCTGGTCGACCGCCTGGGTGCGGATGCCCTGGAGGTCGGAGCCGGTGCCGGGCTCGGTCATCGCGATCGCGGTGATGATCTCGCCGCTGCAGAAGCCGGGCAGCCAGCGGCGCTTCTGCTCCTCGGTGGCGAGCGAGGTGAGGTAGGGGCCGATGATGTCGTTGTGCAGCCCGATCGCCAGCCCGGGGACGCCCGCGCGCGCGAACTCCTCGGCCAGCACCGCGGCGTAGCGGAAGTCCGGGGCGCCGCCGCCGCCGAACTCCTCCGGGGCGGCGATGCCGAGCAGCCCCTGCCGCCCGGCGGCGAGCCAGGCGGAGCGGTCGACGATGCCGGCCTTCTCCCAGCGGTCGTAGTGCGGCAGGACCTCCTTGGCGAGGAACGACCGGACGGTGTCCCGGAAGTCGTCGTGCTGCTCGGTGAAGATGTCGCGCTGCAACGCTACGCTCCTTGTTCTGCTGCGGAGTTGTCCGGGTCGGGGCTCAGGAGGGGCACGTCCCAGTCGCGGGCCACCTCGGCGGTGTGCGCGCCGGGCCTGGCCGGCGGGCGGCGCAGCGAGCCGGGGGTGGCGGAGAACCGCGGGGCGGGGGCGGGCTGGGTGACGCCGTCCGCCTCGACGTAGGTGCCGCGCGCCGCCAGGTGGGCGTCGGAGACGGCCTGGCGCAGCGTCAGGACGGGTTCCACGCAGGCGTCGGAGCCGGTGAAGACGGCCTCCCACTCGGCGCGGGTGCGGGTGGCGAAGCGTTCGGCGATCAGGGTGCGCAGTTCGGGCCAGCGGGCGAGGTCGTGCTGGCCGGGCGCGTCCGGGCCGAGGCCGAGCAGGCGGGCGAACTCGGCGTAGAAGCGCGGCTCCAGCGCGCCGACGGCGAGGTGACCGCCGTCCGCCGCCCGGTAGACCGCGTAGAAGGGGGCGCCGCCGTCGAGCAGGTTCACGCCCCGGCGGTCCTGCCAGTGGCCGGCCGCGAGCAGGCCCCACAGCATGCTGCCGAGGTGCGCGGCGCCGTCCACGATCGCCGCGTCGACGACCTGGCCGGTGCCGGTGGCGCGGGCGTGGTGCAGGGCGGCGAGCAGGCCGACGACGAGGTAGAGGGAGCCGCCCGCGTAGTCGCCGAGCAGGTTCGCGGGGATCCCGGGCGCCTCCTCGGCCCCGCCGGGGGCGGCGACCAGCCCGAGCACGCCGGCGACCGCCGCGTAGCCGATGTCGTGTCCGGCCTGCGCGGAGCGCGGCCCCTCCTGCCCCCAGCCGGTCATCCGGCCGTACACCAGCGCGGGGTTGCGCGCGAGGCAGGCGTCCGGGCCGACGCCGAGCCGCTCGGCGACCCCGGGCCGGTAGCCCTCGATCAGCAGGTCGGCCCGCTCGACGAGGTCGAGCACCCGGGCAGGCCCGTCCGGGGACTTGAGGTCGATCAGCACCGAGCGCTTGTTGCGGTTGGTGACGTCCCGCGCCGGGTCGATGCCGAGCGGCGAGGGGTCGGGCCGGTCCACCCGCACCACGTCGGCGCCGAGGTCCGCGAGCAACATGCCGGCGAACGGCCCGGGGCCGATCCCCGCGAGCTCGACCACCCGCACACCCGCCAACGGACCGCCACCCGAGGCCTGGGAACCACTGGTGTCACGCACTGGCTGCAGAACCCTTCGGGGTTTGACAGTAAAGCTGTAACACTCGCGATGATAGAGAAGCGACCCGCCGGTAACAAGACCTCGACACCCCAACCCCCCCGTGCCGCGACGACCACGGAGAGTCCCTCCGCCCGCTGACGGCGCTACCCAATAACGTCTTCGCGCTGCGAGGGGCACCCCCTCCGCACCGGGAAAATGTGAGCCACGCAGGGGGAACCCGGACTTCACCACCCGGCCGGGGGCGAGGCGGTCGGATGTGAGCCGATTCCGTGAGGCGGACGACGGGGGTAATGGTCTAGGGTGCACTGGATCTATTACGGATGACACGGGGGAACCGTCATGACCGTTGCCGGACGCACGATCGTCACCGAGACCGGACGGCTGCTGCTGACGCGGCCGCAGGACGACGACGTGGAGGCGGTGTTCGCCGTTCACGGGGATCCGGAGACCAACCGGTACAACCCGCACGGGCCGCACCGGGAGCGCTCGGAGAGCCGGGCGATGCTGGACGGCTTCGTGGCGCAGTGGACGCGGGACGGGGTCGGGTACTGCACGGTGGCGACGCGCGAGGAGCCGGGGGTGGTGATCGGGTTCGCGGGGGTGTGCTTCCACACGCTGGACGACGAGCCGGTGTTCAACCTCTACTACCGGTTCCGGCCCGCCGCCTGGGGGCTCGGGTACGCGGCCGAGGCGGCCCGGGCCGCGCTCGCGGAGGCCCTGCCCCGGTTCCCCGGCCTGCCGGTGACCGCGCTGATCCGTGCCGACAACCTGCCGTCGCGGCGGCTGGCCGAGCGGCTCGGGCTGGTCCCGGACCCGGACGGCAGGGTCGACCACGAGGAGCGCCTGATCCACCGGATGCCCTGAGACCCCACCCCGCCCCACCCCGCCCCTTCACCTCCCCTCACCCTCCCTCTCCCCCCTCCCCCTCCCCCTGGCGCAGGACCCCGTTGCCGGATCCCCCGCCAGGGGGAGGGGGATCGTTTCCAGGACCGACGTGCCGCCCCCGCCCCCGGCGCGACCGTAGGGGCATGAGGAACAAAGAGGATGTGGTGCGGGGCGTCGCGGCCGGAGTCGCGATGGCCTCGACGGTGCCCTACCTGACGCTCAAGTCGCTCTGGCTGAGCGGGTCCGAGGTCGGCGTGCGCGACCCGGGCTCCATGGACAAGCTCTGGCTGCTCAACCTCATCACCTTCGGGATGGACGCGATCGCCCTGGCACTCGCGCTCACCTTCGTCCGGCCGTGGGGCCGACGGGTGCGGGCCGGGCTGGTGGCGTTCCCGATGTGGGTGGCGACCGGGCTGCTCGGAACGATCCTGGTGGCCGTGCCGGTGACACTGATCGCCGGGCTGGTGCTCGGCCCGGAGCACCAGAACGCGGCGCAGCAGGCCGACGACGGCCTCGCGGGCTGGGTGTTCGGGCTGGTGTACGGCGGGTTCTCGGTGCAGGGCGTGGCACTGATCCTCGCCTTCGTCCTGTACGCCCGCCGGCGCTGGGCGGGCCTGCTGCACGACCGGATCGGCGACCTGCCGGACTCCCCCACGCTCGTCGTGCAGCGCGTCTTCGCGGGCGTGGCCGCGCTGCTCGGGCTGGGCGTCGCGGTGGTCCGGGCGTACTGGGCGGCGGGCGGGACGGTCGGGCTGCCGCTGCAGTGGGCCGAGGAGCGCAGCAGGTCGATCGCGACGATGGACGCGGTGACGGCGCTGATGGCGGTGGCCTCCGCCGGTGCCCTGCTGGTGCTGGTGTTCCGGATCGGGCCGGGGCGGCGGCTGCGGACGCCGTTCGCGGTGGCGTGGACCGCGGCCGGGTCGGTCTTCGCCTGGGGCGCCTGGCAGTTGGTGGCGTTCGGAAGCACGACGACCGTCCCGGACCTGCCTCACGCGGTGCCCGGGCTGATGGTCCTGGTGGAGGCCGGGCAGGTCGTGGCCGGCCTGCTGGCCCTGGCGGCGGGCGCGATGGCGCTGACCGAACGGGCGGCGGCCGCCGCCGCAAGGCCGTCGCCTGCCGTAGAGTCGCGCGCGTGACCACGGGGGCGGGCAGGTGAAAACGGGCGCGCGGGCGCAGCGGCAGGGGCGGATCCGGCGGACGGCGGAGACGCTGTTCGGACGACGGGCACGGCTGCGCTGGGTGCACCTGGTACTCGGCGGCGCCCTGCTGATGCCGTACTGGCTGCTGTCGCAGGTACTGTTCGGGGCGCTCAACAACAACCAGTCCCACCTGCGCCAACTCCTGCTCCAGCTCCTCTCGGTGGGCACCTCGCTGCCGATGGCCGCCGTCACCGCCCTGCTGCCGACCGTCCGCACGCTGGAGAGCGCGGCGGCGCGGGCCCTGTGCACGCCCGACCGGCCCGAGGCGCTGGCCACCGGCCCCGCCCGGTCGTGGGCGGCCCGGCGCCGCGCGGCCGGCTGGTACGTGCTGCACCTGTTCCTCGGCGGGGTGGTCGCCGGGATGACGCTGGCCGGGGCGCCGTTCGCGGTCGTGCTCATCTTCGACTTCCCGGGGGTCAACGACCTCACCCACTACTGGGAGCGGGGCTTTCCCGGCTGGATGCTCACCGGCGTCGCCCTCGGCCTGGCCGTCCTGGCCCTGATCGCCGGCACCAACGCGGCGTGCGGCGCGCTGCTCGCGCGTTGGGCGCCCGTCCTGCTCGGCCCGACCCCCGAGGAACGGCTGGCCGTGGCCGAACGCCGGGCCGCCGTGCTCGCCCAGCGCAACCGGCTGGCCCGGGAACTGCACGACTCGGTCGGGCACGCGCTGAGCGCCGTCGGCATCCAGGCCTCGGCGGCGGCCAGGGTGCTGCGCAGCGACCCGGACTTCGCCGCCGAGGCGCTGGCCGCGATCGAGGAGACCGCGCGGGCCGCCGTCGCCGAACTCGACACCGTGCTCGGGCTGTTGCGCGAGGAGGAGACCGGAGACGGACCCGCCGGCCCCACCCTGACCGGGCTGGACGACCTGCTGCGTCAGCTCGCCCGCACCGGCGTGCGGGTCGACGCCGAGCTCTCCCCCGGCCTGGACCGGCTCCCGCCGGCGGTCTCCCGCGAGGCGTACCGGATCGTCCAGGAGGGCCTGACCAACGTGCTGCGGCACGCCGGGCCCGCGCCGGCCGCGCTGCGGGTGGCCCTGGCCGACGGCCGGGTGGACATCGAACTGACCAACCCCTTGGGCTCCGCGCGCCCCAGCCGCCCCGGCGGCGGGCGCGGGCTGCGCGGCATCGGGGAACGGGCGGCGGCGCTGCGCGGCGGCAGCGAGGCGGGGCCGACCGGGGACGGCACGGCGTGGCGGCTGGCCGTCTGGCTGCCCGCCGGCCGGTAGGAACGGATGGAACGCCGGCCGATCAGCCACCGGACACCGGACATCGACCACACACCCACCGGACGCCGACCGATGCGAACCGACACCGACCGACGCCGACCGAGCGCCACCCAGACGCCAACCGAACGCGAACCAACGCCGACCGAACGCCGACCGAACGCCAACCAACCGACGGGGAAGACGAGATGACGGGGAACATCCGCGTGGTGATCGCGGACGACGAACGGCTGGTCCGGATGGGCCTGCGGGTGGTGATCGACGCCGAGCCGGACCTCGACGTCGTCGGCGAGGCGGCGGACGGCGCCGAGGTCGTGCCACTGGTGCGCGAACTGCGGCCGGACGTCGTGCTCATGGACGTCCGGATGCCCGGCATCGACGGGATCCGGGCGACGGAACAGCTGGTCGGCGGGATGGCCGAGCCGCCGCGGATCCTCGTCGTGACCACCTTCGAGCACGACGACCACGTGTACGACGCGCTGCGGGCCGGTGCCGCCGGGTTCCTGCTGAAGCGGGCGCGGGCCGAGGAGATGGTGCAGGCGGTGCGGCTGGTCGCCCGCGGGGACTCGCTGCTGTTCCCGGCGGCCGTCCGGGAGCTCGCCCTGCGGCACGCGCCCGCGGCCGCCCGCGGCGCCGCCGCCCCGGACCGGGGGCCGATCGGGCGGCTGACCGAGCGCGAGGCCCAGGTGCTGCGGCTGATGGCCACCGGGCTGAACAACGGGGAGATCGCGCGGGAGCTGGTCGTCAGCCAGGAGACGGTGAAGACCCACGTCGGCAGCGTGCTCGCGAAGCTCGGCGCCCGGGACCGCACCCAGGCGGTGATCGCGGCGTACGAGTCGGGATTCGTGCTCCCCGGCTGAGCCGCTCGGGGTTCGCGCTCCCCGGCTGAGCCGCTCAGCGCCCTCCACGCAGGAACGATTCTTTCATCCGGCCACTACCTGCGAGTAGAGTGCTTCGATCCCCTGCCCGTCCGATACCTCCCGTATCGCCTGAAACGAACTGGTGGCCGCATGTCAGTCCGGACCCGCCCGGCGCTGTGGTGGCGCATGGGCATCGCGCTGTCGGCATTCCTCGGTCTGACGCTCGGCAACGCGTCGCTCGTGTACTTCACCGTACAGAGCAACGTCATCGTGCTCGGCTACTTCATCGGCGCGGCCTACTGGATGCTCAAGCGCGGCACCGTGGACGCGCCCGCGCCCAGACTGCGCGGCGCCGCCACGCTGTACATCGTCATCACCGGGCTGGTCTCGCACATCCTGCTCCAGCACGGCGCCAACCCGCTGCCGGGGCTCGTCGACGGGCCGGACAAGCTGGCGCACTGGTCGTCGTTCTTCCTGCACTACGTGACGCCGTTGATGGTGGTCGCCGACTGGCTGCTGCTCAAGCCCCGCAACGCCTCCGCCTGGCGGGACATCCCGCTCTGGCTGGCCTTCCCGCTCGGGTACGCGGCGATCGTGCTCACCCGCAACGCGCTGTTCGCCGACTTCCCGCTGAAGTACCCGTACTTCTTCTTCGACCCGACGACCAAGGGATACGGCTACGTGTGGGGTCAGATCGGCATGCTGACGGTCGAGTTCGTCGTGCTCGGCGCGGCCGTGGTCGGCCTGGACCGGCTGGGCACGCTGGTCGCGGGCAAGCTGCGGCCCGCCGCCACCGAGGCGTAGCACCGAACCCCGGCGGCCGGTCGATCACTCGTGGGATCCGCCCACGCGTGCTCAGATCCGCCAGGAGCGGATCCGGTCGGCCGCCGTGTAGACGTCCGCCCGGCCCTCGGCGACGTCCCGGGCCAGCTCCACCAGCGCCCCGTACGGAGGGTCGACGCCCTCGCCGGCGGCATGCATGTACGCGGCCGTGGTCATGCAGGCGTACAGGTTGTTGCGCACCGGGAGCGGCCGCAGCAGGACGATCGTGTGCATCAGCGTCGCGGCGCACCACGCGGCGTCGGCCTCGTGCCCGAGCTGCGCGGTGTTGACCCGGTGTCGCGCGACGGCGGCCTGGAGCGCCGAGTAGTCCCGCACGCTGAGGTCCTCCGGCGAGGCGTGCTCCTGGACGTCCAGCAGCCAGCGCAGATCGACGTGCAACACCGTCACGCCCGCCCCCTCACGCGGCGGGCGCGTCCTCCGGGAACGCCGCGTCGAACTCCGCGCGGTGCTCCTTCCAGAAGGACACCGCGTGATCGACGAAGACCCGCCGCTGCTGCTCCCGCACGCTCAGGTCGTGCACGTACGCCTTGACACTCTTCCCGTCCGCGGCCGCCGCCGCCCGGATCGCGGCGAGCTCGTGCTCGGTGTACTCGATGTTGAGCGCTGGCATGACCCCGATGCTACTGGCTCCCAAGGCAGTTGAACACCGGACCGCACCACGGCGCGGAAGGACGGCTTCGACGGTCCGGGCGTCCCGCCGGACCCGCGGGTGCCGGTGTTCACCCCCGACGAGCGGGCCGGGCTCAAGGACTCGGCCCTGAGCCCGGCCCGCCGTGTGCTGTCGGACGAGGAACAACATCGGTGGGCGGGAGCAGGCCACGGCTACATCGGGGCCACCGCCCTCAGCTCCCCGTCCAGCTCCAGCCACCGCGTGAGACCGAGGCCGCGCAGGAACGGCAGGTCGTGGCTGGCCACGATCAGCGCGCCCTGGTAGGCGGCGAGCGCCTGGGTGAGCTGGCGGACGCTGGCGAGGTCCAGGTTGTTGGTCGGCTCGTCGAGCAGCAGGAGCTGCGGCGGCGGGTCGGCCAGCAGCAGGGCGGCCAGGGTGGCCCGGAACCGCTCGCCGCCGGAGAGCGTGACGGCCGGCTGGTCGGCCCGCCCGCCGCGGAACAGGAAGCGGGCGAGCCGGGCGCGGATCGCGTTGTCCCCGGCGGCGGGGGCGAACCGCTTGACGTTCTGCGCGACGGTGAGCCCGTCGTCCAGCAGGTCGAGCCGCTGGGGCAGGTGGCGCAGCGGCACCGGCGTGGTGACCTCCCCCGCCGGCGGGACGAGTTCGCCCGCGATGGTGCGCAGCAGGGTGGTCTTGCCGCTGCCGTTGCCCCCGACCAGCGCGATCCGCTCGGGGCCGCGCAGGTCGAGGTCGGCGGTGGCGCCGTTGGGCAGCCGGACCTTCTGCAGGGTGAGCACGGTGCGACCGGCCGGGACGGCGGTGCGCGGGAGGTCGATCCGGATCTCGGCGTCGTCGCGGACCGCCTCCTCGGCGGCGGTGAGCCGCTGCTTGGCCTCCTCCAGCCGCTCGGTGTGCATGCCGGTGAGCCGGCCCGCCGTCTCCTGGCCCTGGCGTTTGAGCATGCCGGCGAAGATGTGCGGGTCGTTGCGGGTGACCGAGCGCTTCTTGCCGTAGCTGGCGCTGCGGTCGAGCCGGATGCGGGCGTCGGCGAGGTCCCGCTTCTGGCGCTGGACGTCGGCCTCGGCGTTGCGCAGGAGCCGCTCGGCCGTCTCCTGCTGGGCGGCGAGCGTGCGCTCGTACTCGGTGAAGTTGCCGCCGTACCAGGTGATCCGGCCGTCGCGCAGGTCGGCGATCTGGTCGACGTGTTCGAGCAGTTCGCGGTCGTGGCTGACGATCAGCATGACGCCGCGCCAGCCGGCCACCGTCTCGTAGAGCCGCTCGCGGGCGGCACGGTCGAGGTTGTTGGTGGGCTCGTCGAGCAGGAGGACGTCGGGGCGGCGCATCAGCAAGGCGGCCAGCCGCAGCAACACGGCCTCGCCGCCGGAGAGTTCGCCGGTGGTGCGGTCGAGGTCGAGCCGCTGGAGGCCGAGCTTGTCGAGGGTGGCGCGGGCGCGCTCCTCGACGTCCCAGTCGTCTCCGACGGCGTCGAAGTGGTGCTGGGCGGTGTCGCCGGACTCGATGGCGTGCAGGGCCTCGCGGGCGGCCCGGACGCCGAGCGCCTCGTCCACGCGCAGGGCGGTGTCGAGTGTCAGCCCCTGCGGCAGGTAGCCGAGTTCGCCCGCGACGCGGACGGTGCCGCCGGAGGGCGTGAGGTCCCCGGCGATCAGCCGCAGCAGCGTGGACTTGCCGGCGCCGTTGAGCCCGATCAGGCCGGTGCGGCCGGGGCCGACGGCGAGCTGGAAGCCGTCGAGGACGGACTTGCCGTCGGGCCACTCGAAGTCGAGGTCGGTGCAGAGGACGGCGGTGGTGGGTTGTGCCATGGTCGGCCTCCCGGTTGGTTGCTGGTGGAGAAACGGGGTGAGCAACACGGGGAGACACCGCGGGTGCGGAAGGGCGCGAAAGGGCTCGGCGGAAAACGGCGGGAAGCGGCGGAGAACGGCAGAACGCGGCGGAGGACAGCTGAGAAGAACGCCGCACGAGCCGTGGGGAACCACAGGGGCCGTGACCGAGGTCGCACACCATGACGCACACCGCGCGGCGAAGCGGCCTGCGCGGCGGGGCGGTGTCCTGGGACCTCAGTAGTTCAACGGCCTGCTCCTGTTCGGGTGACTGACGGACACGACGCTACGGACCCCGCGCACCGCTCCGCAACCGAATTTCCGTACGCCCCGCGGACCGGCGTCGGAGCCGCGGGACCGGCGCCGGCGAAGGCGGCAATGCCGAGGTGCCGATCCGGTGCCGATCCCGTGACAGCCTCGTCGCAGTCGGGGGCGGACGTGAGAAAGCCCTTATGCGGCATGGCAGACTCCTCACCTGCCATACCTGCGGCCCTCGCGGCCGTACCCGCGGATCGGGCCGTATGGCGTTCATTCACAGGGGGAACAGAACACGATGTCATCGATATCCCGGACCACCCGTGCCGCCCTGGGCGCCTCCGTCGTCGCGCTGACGATGGTGCTGGCCTCGGCGTGCGGCCCGGACAACAGCGACAGCTCGACCGGGGCGCAGACCGCGGCGCCCACCACCGCTGCCGCGGCGGGCGACACGGCCAAGCCGGGCGCCGCGCCGATCAAGCTCCCGACGGTCGACGAGATCAAGAAGTGGAAGCCCGAGGACTGGGAGAAGTGGGCCCAGGCCAACGTCATCACCCCGGCCGTCAAGGGCTACTGGGACCTGCAGAAGATCCTGAAGGCGAAGCCGGTCAAGCCGGGCCTGGGCAACCAGCCCACCGGCCAGCCGACCGCCCCGGCCCCGACCGGCGCCGCGCCGGCACCGGCCCAGCCGACCTCGCAGGCCCCGGTCCAGCCGCCGGCCGACGGCGGCAACGACCCGAAGCCGGCCCTGGTCCAGATGAAGCCGGTCCAGCACCCGTTCGCGAAGAACCTGAACGTCAACGGGAAGCTGTTCTTCATGGACGGCACCCAGGAGTACGTCTGCTCCGGCACCGTGATCTCCGACCCGGCCAACCCGGGCAAGAGCAACCTGGTGTGGACCGCGAGCCACTGCCTGCACGGCGGCAAGGGCGGCAAGTCGCACACCGACATCGTCTTCGCCCCGGCCTTCAACAGCAACGGCGTGCTCAGCGGCGGCAAGCAGGGCTCGCTGGCGCAGGCCGAGCCGTTCGGCGAGTGGGGCGCCACCGCCGGCATCGTGTCGCCGACCTGGGCCGGCGAGGCCGACCCGGAGAGCGGCGGCCCGTGGAGCCAGTACGACTTCGGCATCGTCCGGGTCGCCAACCCGGACGGCGGCGGCAAGTCGCTGGAGGAGACGGTCGGCGGCTCCGTGCCGGTCTGGTTCAACGCCCCGCGCGACCAGATCACCGCGGTCAGCAGCTACGGCTACCCGGCCGCCAAGCCGTTCGACGGCATGGAGCTGGACCACTGCGACGGCCCGAAGCCGGCCCGCCGCACCATCGACCCGTCCCGCCCGGCCATGCTGACCTCCGGCTGCAACGGCACCGGCGGTGACAGCGGCGGCGGCTGGTTCGCGATGAAGGACGGCAAGCAGGTGCTGGTCTCGGACACCTCCATCGGTGGCGAGGACAACACCTGGGAGGCCGGGCCGTACCTGGACGACGTCGCGGCCAAGGCGCTGGACTACATCTCGAAGAAGACGAAGTAGCACCGCGCAGGAGCACCACGAAGTGGCACCGCGCGGGAGCAAGCCGAGCGCCTGAACGCATGAACGTCCAGGCGAGTGAGCACCGGGGCCGTGGCTGGGAACAGCCGCGGCCCCGGTGTTTTCCGCCCGGGGCCCGCGGCTCCGTAGAATCGGCCCCATCATGAGCGCCACACTCGTAGTCAAGGACCTCAGCGCCGGCCACGGCGAACGCACCCTCTTCTCCGGCCTGGACCTGGTCGTCGCCCCCGGCGACGTGATCGGCCTGGTCGGCGTGAACGGCGCCGGCAAGTCGACCCTGCTGCGGCTGCTGGCCGGGCTGGACACCCCCGAGGCGGGCTCGCTGCGGCTCAGCCCGGCGAGCGCCAACGTCGGCCACCTGCCGCAGGAGCCGGAGCGGCGCGAGGGCGAGTCGGTGCGCGACTTCCTGGCCCGGCGCACCGGCGTCGCGGCCGCGCAGGCCGAGCTGGACGCGGCCACCGAGGGCCTGGTCGAGGGCCGCCCGGGCGCCGACGACGCGTACGCGACCAGCCTGGACCGCTGGCTCGACCTCGGCGGCGCCGACCTGGAGGAGCGCGCCGAGGAGGTCGCCGACTCGCTCGGCCTGAAGGTCTCGCTCGACCTGCCGATGACGGCGCTGTCCGGCGGCCAGGCCGCCCGGGCCGGCCTCGCCTCGCTGCTGCTCTCCCGCTACGACGTCTTCCTGCTCGACGAGCCCACCAACGACCTCGACCTGGACGGCCTGGAGCGGCTGGAGGCCTTCGTGAAGGGCCTGCGCGCCGGCACCGTGCTGATCAGCCACGACCGCGAGTTCCTGGCCCGGACGGTCACCAAGGTGCTGGAGCTGGACCTGCACCAGCAGCAGGTCAACCTGTACGGCGGCGGCTACGAGGCGTACCTGGAGGAGCGGGCGGTGGCCCGCCGGCACGCCCGCGAGGAGTACGAGGAGTACGCCGACACCAGGTCCTCGCTGGAGGCGCGCGCCCAGATGCAGCGCAACTGGATGGAGCACGGCGTCCGCAACGCCCGCCGCAAGAGCGGCGACAACGACAAGAACGCCAAGGCGAAGCGCACCGAGTCCACCGAGAAGCAGGCCTCCAAGGCCCGGCAGACGCAGCGGATGATCGAGCGGCTGGACGTGGTCGAGGAGCCGCGCAAGGAGTGGGAGCTGCGGATGGAGATCGCCACCGCGCCGCGCTCCGGCTCCGTCGTCGCCACCCTGCGCGCGGCCGTCGCCCGCCGCGGCGACTTCTCCTTCGGCCCGGTGGACCTGCAGATCGACTGGGCCGACCGGGTCGCGATCACCGGCGCCAACGGCGCGGGCAAGTCCACGCTGCTGGCCGCCCTCCTCGGCCGGCTCGAACTCGACGGCGGCAGCGCCGTACTGGGCTCGGGCGTCGTGGTCGGCGAGGTCGACCAGGCGCGCGGGCACATCTTCAAGAACGAGCACAGCCTGGGCGGGGAGCCGCTGGTGGAGGCGTTCTCCGCCGCCGTGCCGGAGCTGTCGCCGGAGGACGTGCGCACGCTGCTCGCCAAGTTCGGCCTCAAGGCGGTGCACGTGCTGCGCCCGGCCGCCACCCTCTCCCCCGGCGAGCGCACGCGCGCCGCGCTGGCGCTGCTCCAGGCGCGCGGGGTCAACCTGCTCGTGCTGGACGAGCCCACCAACCACCTGGACCTGCCCGCGATCGAGCAGCTGGAGTCCGCGCTCGCGTCGTACACCGGCACGCTGCTGCTGGTCACGCACGACCGGCGGATGCTGGACACCGTCACGGTGAACCGGCGCCTGGAGGTCCGGGACGGACGGGTGCACGAGCTGTAGCAGCTGCACGTCCGGGCCGGGCGCAGCACGGCGCGCACGACACGCGGCACTTGGCGGTTCCGCCGGGATTGGTCTCGACCTCTTCCCGGCGGAACCGTCATGTGCTGTGCTGTCCGCCATGGTTGAGAGTGCAGAGAGCGCAGTGGCGGAGACGGCCCACCCGACCGTCCCGCACACCCCGATGACCGTGCCGGCCCACGAGGCCGAGGCCCGCAGCAGGTCGTTCCACGACGTGATGGCGCAGCGCCGCACCGTCCGCGACTACTCCACCCGCCCGATCCCGGACGGCGTGGTCGAGTGGGCGGTCCGCACCGCCAACACCGCGCCCAGCGGCGCGCACGTGCAGCCGTGGCGGTTCGTGGTGATCACCGACCCGGAGCGCAAGCGGCGGCTGCGCGAGGCCGCCGAGGCGGAGGAGCGCGAGTTCTACGCGCACCGGGCCTCGGAGGAGTGGCTGACGGCGCTGGCGCCGATCGGCACCGACTGGCACAAGCCGTTCCTGGAGGACGCGCCGGCGGTGATCGTCGTGTTCGAGGTGCACAAGGGGCCGGGCTCGCCGCGCCCGTACTACACGAAGGAGTCGGTGGGCATCGCGGTCGGGCTGCTGCTGGCCACGCTGCACCAGGCCGGACTGGCCACGCTGACCCACACGCCGAGCCCGATGAAGTTCCTGAACGAGGTGTGCGAGCGCCCGGCGGAGGAGCGCGCCGCGTACGTGATCCCGGTCGGCTACCCGGCCGAGGGGGCGCGCGTGCCGGACCTGCGGCGCAAGGAGCTCGACGAGGTGCTCGTGCGGCTCTGAGCGCTCCCGCGACCGCGGGGCCGCGGACGTCCGCCTCCCGCGTGCTTCCGGTCCACGGCGGACGCCGCTGGTGACAGGTCCTGGCCAAGGACATAATCGCCGTCATGAGCGACGCACAGCCACGGTCCTGTGACCACCACCCGGCGGCGCCGGGCGAGGCCACCGCCGGCCGGCCCCCGGAGCTGCTGCGGCTGGCCGGCGGCGTCTCGCTGCACCGTCGGCTCAGCACGCACACGGCCGCGCTCACCAAGGCCGTCCGCGCCAACCTGGACCACCTGCGGCCCTGGCTGGAGTGGGCGGCCGAGGCGCCGAGCCGGGCCAGGACGGCCCGGCTGACCAGGGCCGGAACGGCGGCCTGGGACGCCGGCACCGACTTCATGTACCTGGTCGGACTGGACGCCGAACCCGGCAGCGTGATCGGCGCGTTCGGCCTGCACGGCCGGATCGGCCCCGGCGCGCTGGAGATCGGCTACTGGGTGAGCGCCCGGCACGTCGGCCGCGGCATCGCGACCACCGGGGCCGGGGCGCTGACCTCGGCCGCGCTGGCGCTGCCCGGGATCGCCCGGGTGGAGATCCGCTGCGACCAGGCGAACGGCGCCAGCGCGGCCGTCCCGCGCAAGCTCGGCTACCGGCTGGAGCGGATCGCCGACGCCGCCGTCCGGGCCCCGGCGGAGACCGGACGGCAGCAGGTGTGGGTCAAGGAGCGGTAGGACCGGGCCGCTCAGTAGCGCCCGCCGGTCGCCGACGGGATCGCGTCCAGCTCGGCGAGGTCCGCCGCGGAGAGCACGACGTCGGCCGCGCCGGCGTTGTCCACCAGGTAGCGCGGGGTCCGGGTGCCCGGGATCGGGAAGACGTACCGGCCCTGCGCCAGCGTCCAGGCCAGCGCGACCTGCGCGGGCGTCGCGCCGATCCGCTCGGCGACCTCCCTGACCTTCGCGACCAGCGCCAGGTTCGCCTTGAGCGCGTCCTGCTGGAAGCGCGGCAGCCGGCGGCGGAAGTCGTCGGCGGGCAGCTCGGCGAAGGAGGAGATGCTGCCGGTCAGGAAGCCGCGGCCGAGCGGCGAGAACGGCAGGAACGCGATGCCCTGCTCCTCGGTGTACGGCAGGACGCCGGCCAGGGCGTCCCGGGTCCAGAGCGAGAGCTCGGACTGCACGGAGGCCACCGGGTGCACCGACTGAGCCCGCTTGATCTCCTCGACGGTCGCCTCGGACAGGCCGATCCGCCGCGCCTTGCCGGCCTGGACGACCTCGGCCAAGGCGCCCCAGGTCTCCTCGATCGGGACGGCCGGGTCGACCCGGTGCAGCTGGTAGAGGTCGACGTGGTCGGTGCCGAGACGGCGCAGGCTCTCGTCGATCGAGCGCCGCACGTGCTCGGGGCGCCCGTTGCGGTCCCCCTGACCGCTGCCGCCCGGGACGATGCCGACCTTGGTGGCGAGGAACGCGCGCTCGCGGTACGGGCCGGCGAGGGCGGCGCCGACCACCTCCTCGTTGGTGTAGGGCCCGTACATGTCGGCCGTGTCGATCAGCGTGACGCCGAGGTCCAGCGCCTGGCGGATCACCTGGACGGACTTCTCGTCGTCCCGGTTCCCCACGTCGTAGGCGTGGGTCATCCCCATGCAGCCGAGGCCGAGGACGCCGATCTCCGGACCGTTGAGTCCGAACGGGGCGGTGCGCATGATGACGGTTCTCCGATCTGGTGGCTCAGTTCCGGTGGCCCGGTTCCCGTGGCCCGGCGGGCCGTCCCGCTCAGCGGGCCAACGGGGAACAGCCTCCACCTTGGAGTGCACTCGAGGTCAAGCGCGGCACGGTTCCGGGCCCGTGCGGAACCGTGCGGAGCCGTCTCCTTAAACGCGTCCTAAAACCTGCTCACGGCGGGCCCCCGGGACCGGGGAAGTGCTTGACGTGCACAGCTGGTCTAGTCCAGTTTGATCCTCAGCACCCCACGCAGCTCCCCCGCACCGGACCACGCCCCCAGTCGGCCGCCCGCCCGCGCCCCCACCTGTGCGGCGCGGGCGGCCCACCGTCCCCGAGAGGCACCCCCATGCCCACCGCGCCCCACGACGCCCCCGCGCACCGCCGGTCCCCGGGCCGCACCAAGCTGTTGAGCCTCGCCGCGGCCACCGCGCTCGCGGCCGGCGGCCTCGCCGCCCTCGCCGGGAACGCCGGCGCCGCCGACACCAACCTGCTCGCCAACGCCGGCTTCGAGAGCGGCTCGCTGAACCCGTGGAGCTGTTCCGCCGGTACCGGAAGCGTCGTCAACTCCGGCGCCCACGGCGGCACCTACGCGCTCAAGGGCGCGGCGAGCGCGAGCGACACCGCGCAGTGCGGACAGACCGTCAGCGTGCAGCCCAACACGACGTACTCGCTGAGCGCCTGGGTGCAGGGCCAGTACGTGTACCTCGGCGCCACCGGCAACGGCGTCACGGACCCGGCCACCTGGACCCCCGGCGGCACCGGCTGGCAGCAGCTGTCGACCGGTTTCACCACCGGCCCGAGCACCACCAGCGTCACCGTCTACCTGCACGGCTGGTACGGGCAGGGTGCCTACCTCGCCGACGACGTCACCCTCACCGGCCCCGGCGGCGGAGGACCCAGCCCGACCGCCACGCCGACCGTGACGCCCACCGGCACCCCGACGGGCACCCCGACCGGCGGACCGGGCACCCCGCCGCCGAACGTCGCCCTCCCGGTCGCCCCCTACATCGACATGGGCGCCTGGCCCACGCCGTCCATGCCCGACATGGCCAAGGCCGGCAACCTCAAGGGCTACACGATGGGCTTCGTGACCGGTGTCGGCTGCAAGGCCAGCTGGTTCAACGCCTACGACCCGCGCACCGGCTGGGCCAAGGACCAGGTGGACGCGCTGCGCGCGGCCGGCGGCGACGTCAAGCTCTCCTTCGGCGGCGCGAGCGGCACCGAACTCGCCGCCGCCTGCACCACCGTGGACTCGCTGTTCGCCGAGTACGACGCCGTGGTGAAGGCCTACAACCTGCGCTACGTCGACTTCGACATCGAGGGCGCGGCGATCGCCGACACCGCCTCCAACGACCGCCGCTCGGCCGCGCTCGCCAAGCTCCAGCAGGCCAACCCGGGCCTCAAGGTGTCGTTCACCCTGCCCGTCCTGCCGGAGGGCCTGACCTCCGACGGCGTCGCCATCGTCAAGTCGGCCCGGGACGCGGGCGTGAGCGTCGACCTGGTGAACATCATGGCGATGGACTACTACCGCTCCGGCACCGACTACGGCAACGCCGCCGTCCAGGCCGCGCAGGCCCTGTTCGGCCAGCTCAAGGCGCTGTACCCGGCGAAGACCGACGCGCAGCTGTGGGCCGCGGTCGGCGTGACCCCGATGATCGGCGAGAACGACGACCACCAGGTCTACAACCAGGCGGCCGCCCAGCAGTTGGTGACCTTCGCCCAGCAGAACCACCTCGGCCTGCTGGCCTTCTGGGACGCCACCCGGGACGCCAACGCGTGCACCGGCGGTTCGCTGTCCAAGTGCACCAACATCCCGCAGCAGCCGTACGAGTTCGCCAAGATCTTCGCGAAGTACGCGGGCTGACCAGGGGATTCCCTGCGGCGGGGGGCCGGTGGGCCGAACGGCCACCGGCCCCCCGCCGTTCGCACCCCACCGT
>NZ_JBHWGV010000011.1:86899-117742 GCF_042732955.1 Kitasatospora sp. NPDC059747
CCGCGTCCTTGTACCAAATATTATTGCCAAAGACGGGGGCCCACCGGGGCTTGCCCGGGGGGGGGGGCGCGGGGGCGCGCCCGCCCCCCCGCCCCCCCGCCGTTCGCACCCCACCGTTCGCACCCGGCCGGCTCGCACCCCGGTTTATTGAGGTCACATCACATGCGACCCTCCGTTACAGTCCGACCCACGGCACGACCACAAGGGGGCGGACATGACGGTCCGGACGATTCGAACGGAAGACCACCAGCACGACCGGGCCACCGGCCGCGCCGCCGCGGGCGCCGCTGCCGGCAGCGCCGCGGAGACCGTCACCGCCGAGGAACTCGCCGCGCTCGGCCGCACCCTGCGCCGCCTGCGCGACCTGCCGCCCCACGACCGCACCCGCCTGCACGCCGAGCGACAGCTCAGCTCCTTCGTGATGGAGAGCCGCAAGCGCCGCCGCCAGGAGGCCAAGCAGGCCGTCCGGGACGCCGACGCCGCCCTGCTCGCCACCACCGCGACCGGCGCCCTCGACCGGCGCGAGGACGCCCCGCTCGCCCCGGCCGGCGGGGAGCCGGCCGGCCGGCCCGTCGGGGAGCTGCGCACACCGCGCCGGTGCTACGTCTGCAAACAGCAGTACCGCGAGGTCGACGGCTTCTACCACATGCTCTGCCCGGACTGCGCCGCCGACAACACCGCCCGGCGCGGCCTCCGCACCGACCTGCGCGGGCGCCGCGCGCTGCTCACCGGTGGCCGGGTCAAGATCGGCTTCCAGCTCGCGCTCATGCTGCTGCGCGACGGCGCCGAGCTGACGGTCACCACCCGCTTCCCGCACGACACCGTCCGCCGCTTCCGCGCCGCCGAGGGCAGCGCGCAGTGGTGGGAGCGGCTCACCGTCGTCGGGATAGACCTGCGCGACCCGCGCCAGGTCCTCGGGCTCACCGAGCAACTGCGCTCCGACGGACGGCCGTTGGACATCCTGATCAACAACGCCGCGCAGACCCTGCGCCGCCCGCCCGAGTCGTACGCGCTGCTCGCCGCCGGGGAGCACGACGCCCTGCCCGCCGCCGACCGCCGCGCCGTCGCGCACGCCCCGGGCTTCCGGCCGATGCCCGCGCTCACCACCGCCTGGCCCGCCGCGGAGCTCGACCCCGCCCCGGCCGCGGCGCACGGGCTGCTCACCCTGCCCGACGAGGCCGGCCTGCTGCCCGACCTCGCCCCCGGCAACTCGTGGTCCGCCCGGCTCGGCGAGCTCGACCCGGCGGAGGTGCTGGAGACGCAGCTGGTCAACGCGCTGGCCCCGGCCCTGCTCTGCGACCGCCTGCTCCCCCTCCTGCTCGCCTCCCCGCACCCGCGCCGCTACGTCGTCAACGTGACCGCCGTCGAGGGCCGCTTCGCCGTCGCCAACAAGACCGGCGGCCACCCGCACACCAACATGGCCAAGGCCGCCCTCAACATGCTCACCCGCACGAGCGCCGCCGAACTCGCCCGCCAGGGCGTGCACATGTGTGCCGTCGACACCGGCTGGATCACCGACGAGAACCCGGCCCCGAAGAAGGCCCGGATCGCCGACCGGGGCTTCCGCACGCCCCTCGACATCGTCGACGGCGCCGCCCGCGCCTACGACCCGATCGTCCGGGGCGAGTCCGGCTCCCCGGTGTCGGGGGTGTTCCTCAAGGACTACCGGGAGGCCGCGTGGTGACCCCGGGATAGGCTGCGGCGATCAGGATCGCCGCATCGGGGGGGGAACGCATGGCGCCGGACAACGAACTGACGCACGCCTGGGTGCACGGGCTGGCCGCGGCCCGCCGCTGCCCGACGCCGGTCGAGGTGCCGTGGGGGCTGCGGGTCGACGTCGAACGCGGCAGGGAGTCCGTGCGGCACGTCCTGCTGCGGACCGACGAGCGGAGCGTCCGGGCCGCCGCGGCCGCCGCCGACCGGCCGTACGCGCGGATCAAGGGGTTCGTCGAGCCGGAGGCGGCCCTCGGCCTGCTCGGCCCGGCCTGGGAGCGCAACGCCGACGAGCTGATGATGACGACCGTGCTGCGCCGGGAGGAGGTCCGCCTGCCCGCCGGCTACACGGCGGAGGTCGAGCGCGGCAACGGCGTGGCGTACGCCCGACTCCTCACCCCGGACGGCGAGTTCGCGGCCGGCGGCCACACCGGGGTGCACGGCGCGCTCGCGGTGTTCGACCGCATCGAGACCGACGGGGCCCACCGGCGCCGCGGGCTCGGCAGCGCGGTGATGCGGCTGCTGACCGACGCCGCCCTCGACGCGGGCGCGGAGACGGCCGCCCTCGGCGCGACGGAGGAGGGGCGGGCGCTGTACGCCTCGCTCGGCTGGGAACTGCGGGGCCTCATGGCCGGGTTCGTCCGCCGCACCTGACCGGCACACCCGACCTCCACACCCGACCTCCGCACCCGGCCTCCGCACCCGACCGGCACACTCGACGAACACCCCCACGAGCCACACCTGAGCGTCGCACCCGACCGCCACGCCCGAGCCGCCGTCTCAGCGGCCGGTGGCCAGGTTGGCGCCGCCGGTGCAGTCGAGGACCACGCCCGTCACGAAGGTGTTGGCCGCGAGCATGTGGATCGCGCGGGCCACGTCCTCCGGACGGCCGACCCGCCCGACCGGCGTGGTGGCGGCGAGGCCGTCGAACAGCGCCTTGCGCTGCTCCTCGGGCACGCGCTCCCACCACGGGGTGTCGACCACGCCGGGCGACACCGCGTTGACCCGCAGCGGCGCGAGCTCGACCGCCAGCGGCGGCACCATCGCCTCCAGCGCGCCGTTGATGGCGGCCAGTCCGGCGGTGCCCGGGATCGCGGCGCGCGCCGAGGCGGCGGTGATCAGCGTGACGGAGCCGTCCGCCCGAAGGTGCGGCAGGGCCGCCTGGAGGACCCGGACCTGCGGCCAGAACTTGGCGTCGAACCCGTGCGCGAGGTCGGCCAGGTCGAGCCGGGCGAACGGTCCGGAGCCGGCCGCACCGCTGACGGCGAGGACCAGGTGGTCGACGGTGCCGCCCCCGGCGAAGAAGGCCGCGACGGCGGCGGTGTCCGTCGCGTCGACCGACGCGCCGGTGGCCTTGCCGCCGATCCGCGCGACGGCCGCGTCGAGGCGCCCGCGGTCCCGTCCGGTGATCACGACCTCCGCGCCGTCGGCGGCGAACGCGGTGGCCGCGGCCTCGCCGATGCCCGAGCTGCCGCCCATCACGACGACGCGCTGTCCGGCGAAGAGGTCCGACGTGGTGTTCATGGTGGTGCTTCCTTCCGGCTTGTCGAGACTGTCCGTTCCGGTAATGATGATTGTCGAGACTGTTAGTCTTGTCAATGGAGGACCCAGACAGCTGGAGCCGGGACGACCGCAGGACGAGAGGACGACCGATGAACGCGACGGACCCCCAGCCGGGCGCCGCCCGCCCGCACACCGGACGCCGCCGCAACGAGGCCGCCCACCGGGCCATCCTCGACGCGGCCCTGCGCCTCCTCGCCGAGTCCCACGGCACGCCCGTGACCATCGACGCCATCGCCCGCACCGCCGGCGTCGGCAAGCAGACCGTCTACCGCTGGTGGCCCTCCAAGGGCGCCGTCCTCCTGGACGCCCTCTCCGACCGCGCCGACCAGGACGTCGCGGGCCCCGACACCGGAGACCTCCGCGCCGACCTGCGCGCCTTCGTCGCCGCCACCTTCAACGCCGCCCAGCAGGACACCACCGCCTCCGCCCTGCGCACCCTCGTCCGCGAGGCCGCCCGCGACCCCCACCTGGCCGACCTGATGCAGACCTTCACCGCGACCCGCCGGACGGCCCTGCGCGAGCTCCTCGCCCGCGGGCGCGAGCGCGGCCAGCTCCGCGGGGACGCCGACCTCGACCTGATCGTCGACCAGGTCTACGGCGTCTTCTGGTACCGGTTCCTGCTCGGCCACGCCCCCCTGGACGCCGACGCCGCCGACCGGCTCGCCGCATCGCTGGTCGCCGGGGCGGCGCAGTAGCGACCCCGGCGAACGACGCGTGCGCAGGAAGTCGGCCGATCCGACGTCCTGCGCACACCACCCCGGCGGCCAGTACCCCGGTGGCCGGCGCCCCGGCGGTTACCCGACGCCCACGGGCCGGCGGCGGCGGCAGTACGCGAAGGCCAGGGCCAGCACGATCGGGCCCCACAGCATCGCCGGGCCGACGCACACCCGGGCCAGCGCCAGCCACCAGCCGTTCCGGTAGCCGACCTCGTCGACCACACCGGTCCACGCGAGCGGCTGGAGGTCGAACAGCCCCACCAGGACCAGCCCGCCCACCACCGCGGGCCCGACGGCCGCGAGCGGCGGCACCCGGCGGCCCGCGAGGAACGGCACCCAGCGCGGGAAGACCTCGCCCCACCCCGCGACCAGACCGAGGGTCAGCAGGCAGAGCGCCTCGGTGAGCACGCTCAGCCCGACCACGTAGCCCGGCGCCCACCAGGGCATCGGCGGCCGTCTCGGGTCGATCGTGCCCATCTCGAAGCCGGCCGCGAAGGGGAGCCGCCACAGACAGTGCGGCAGCACGACGAACGGGAGGGCCTTCGCCAGCCACAAGGCCCAACGCTGCACGGGTCGTTCGGTGTCGCCCAGGGGAATCGTGATCGCCATGGCTCCACTCTCGCGGCGCCCCCGGGCCCGGACGTCGTCCACCCGGCCGAACCCGGCCGGACCCCCTCCCCCACGAGAGCTATCCGGCATCCGCCAGGAGGCAGACGTACGAACGATCCGCGCGCGACGGATGCGGCTGCTCCACGCGCGTGGTGACGGTGAATCCGGCGAGCGTGAGCAGCTCGACGAGCCGCGGGACGGGCACCAGATGGGACTCGTACGACACCGGGTGCCCGTACCCCTCGGTCGGCCGCAGATGGACGTCCCCCACGTGGCCGCCGAGCAACAGCCGCCCCCCGGGGCGGAGCACACGACGGAACTCGCGGAACAGCGCGGGCAGTTGTGCGGGCGGCGTGTGGTGGACGGAGTACCAGGCCAGGATGCCGCCGAGACCGCCGTCCGCGGCCTCCAGCGCTCCCATCGAGCCCCGCACGAACCGGAGTCCGGGGTGCGCGAGCCGGGCGAGCCGGACCATCTCGTCCGACACGTCCACCCCGAACACGTCGAGCCCGAGCCCGGCCAGGTACGCCGCCACCCGCCCGGGCCCGCACCCCAGATCCGCCACCGGCCCACCACCCGAGGACCGGACGAGCTCGGCGAAGGCGGCCAGCATCGCGCGCGAGACCGGGTCCAACTCCTCGGGCGGGATGACGAGTCGGACGTAGTCGGTGGCGACGGCGTTGTAGGACGCGCGGACGGCGGCGAGGTGGGCGGGTTCGGTCATGCGCCCGATCCTGCCGCGCGACAGCGACAGGAGGAAGCACAAGTCCCGGCCGGACCGTTTCGGTTCGAGCGCGCTGGGGCCGGACGGCCGGCTGACGGGCGCTCACTGCACGGTCAGGTACCGCTGCTCGCTCGATCCGCTGATGCACACCAACGCGCCGCAGTTGGAGCCATTCGAGGTGAAGACGCTCCACAGGTACGTGCCCGGGCTCGTCGGGACCCAGGTGTACGACGTCGCGGCCTGCCACGGGAGGTTCTGCCACGTGCCGTTCGGGAGGAGCAGGTCCACCTGGGAGCTGGTGCCGGACGCCGCCCAGGACAGCTGGACGGGCTGTCCGGCACGGACCACCGCCCGGGAGGCGGGGAACACCAGGATCGGCGCGGAGGGGACGTGCGCCAGCTGGTTCACCGAGCTGCCGCCCGGGGGCTTGACGTACAGGTAGCGGACGCCGCTCATGCCGCTGGCGGCCTTCTGGGAGGCGCTGGTCGCGCTGTCCACGGCCCACTGGTAGAGGCCCGGAGTGGTCGGCGTGAAGGTGCAGTCGGCGGAGGTCAACGAGCCGGAGACGCGCCACTGGCCGTCGCCGGCCTTGGTGAGGACCCTGGTCACCGCGCCGGTCTTGGTCCAGCTGAGGGTGACCGGGGCGCCTTGTTCGACGGTGGCGTTGTCGGCCGGGGCGGCGAGGGCCGGGATGCCCGGCAGGTCGGCCGGCGGGCTCGGGGGGCCCGTCGTCTCGGCCGGGCCCGGGCCTCCCGCATTGCCGTTGACCCCGCCGTTGACGCAGTCGGGCGGCCTGCCGTCGTCGGTCGCGACGACGAAGCCGTTGCCGAGGTCGTGCGTGTCGCGCGTGTCGGGGGTGTCGCGCTGGAGGTACAGCGGCACGGCGACGGCCGCGGCGACGAGCGCGAGGACCGCGGGGAGCAGCAGCCACGGCCTGGCCCGGCGCCGACCCCCGCCGGGCGGTGGCACGTTGGAGAACACGGTCGGCGTCCGGCCGACCGCGGGCGGCGGCACGGGCGGGGCGGTGACGGGCGGTGCGGCGAGCGGCGGAGCCGCGGGCGGCGGCGGGGCGGCCGCCGGCTCCACCCACGGCGTGTCCGGGACGGCGGGCCGCGCCCGCAGCGGTTCCGGCAGCCACGAACCGCTCGCCCCGCCGTACTCGGGCGGCCCGAGTACGGCGACGAGCTGGGCGGGGGCCGGCCGGCCGACCGGGTGGCGGGCCAGGCAGGAGGCGACGACGGGCCGCAGCTGCTCGGGCACGCCGGACAGGTCGGGCTCGCTGTGCATGATCCGGTAGAGCAGGACCTGCGGGTCCCCGGTGCCCCAGGGCGAGCAGCCGGCCGCGTGGCAGAGCACCCGGCCGAGCGCGAACACGTCGGCGGCGGGGCCGACCACGCCGCCCGCGATCTGCTCGGGGGCCATGTAGCCGGGCGTGCCGAGCACGACCTGGGTGCGGGTGATGGAGGCGCCGTCCAGGGCCCGGGCGATGCCGAAGTCGATGACCCGCGGGCCGTCCTCGCTCAGCAGGACGTTGGAGGGCTTGAGGTCCCGGTGCACCAGGCCGGCCCGGTGGATCGCCTCCAGCGCCTCGGCCAGGCCGGCGCCGAGCACCCGCAGCGCCGGTTCGGGCAGTGGTCCGTGCGCGGCGACGGCCGCCTCCAGGGAGGGCCCGGCGATGTGCGCGGTGACCAGCCACGGCGGGTCGCCGTCCGGGTCGGCGTCGACGACCTGCGCGGTGTGGAAGCCGCCGACCCGCCGGACGGCTTCCAGTTCGCGGGTGAAGCGGCGGCGGAACTCCGGGTCCGTCGCCAGGTCCCAGTGGACGCACTTCACCGCGACCAGCCGTCCGCCCGGGGACCGCCCCAGGTAGACGACCCCCATCCCGCCACTGCCGAGCCGGGCCAGCAGCCGGTACCGGCCGCCGACCGTCGTCGGATCGGTGGGTCTCAAGGCCTCCACGTCCACCCCCGGCGTGTCCGCACGTTCGTCCGATTGATCGTCAACTCCCCTACGGTGCACCCGCATCATGGCAGGTGTCACTCGTATGGAAAAGCTGTCACCGTTCCGTGAAGAAGATCGGCCGGGCGGCGCGGGGGCCTCAGTGCGGGATCGCCGCGATCAGCTCGTGGGCGCCCTGCCGCTTGAGGGCCAGGGCCGTCGAGGTGCCGAGGTCCTCGGGGGTGAGCGCGCCGGCCCACTCGTGGGCGTCCAGCACCTGCTTGCCGTCCGGGCTGAAGACCCGTCCGCGCATCGACAGGCGGCCGTCCGGCTCGGCGTGCGCGTAGCCGGCGATCGGGCTGTTGCAGTGGCCCTGGAGGACGTGCAGGAACATCCGCTCGGCGGTGGCCTCGCGCCAGGTGTCGTGGTGGCCGAGCGCGGCGACCGCGGCGATCGTGGCCTCGTCGTCCTCGCGGCACTGCAGGACGAGGATGCCCGCGCCGATCGGCGGGCACATCGCGTCGACGCCGAGGACCTCGGTGACGCGCGCCGACTCGCCGATCCGCTCCAGCCCGGAGACGGCCAGCAGCAGCGCGTCCGCCTCGCCCGCGGCGAGCTTGGCGAGCCGGCTGTTGGCGTTGCCGCGGATCGGCACGCACACCAGGTGCGGGTGGGAGGCGGCGAGCTGGGCGACCCGGCGGACGGAGGAGGTGCCGATCCGGGTGCCGGGCGGCAGCTCGTCGAGGGTCAGGCCACCGGGGTGGACGAGGGCGTCGCGGATGTCGTCGCGGCGCAGGTAGGCGGCGAAGACGGTGCCGGCGGGCAGCGGGCGGTCGGCGGGCACGTCCTTGAGGCAGTGCACGGCGACGTCGGCCTCCCCGGCGAGCAGCGCGGCGTCCACCTCCTTGGTGAACGCGCCCTTGCCGCCGAGCCGGGCGAGGTCGCCCGTCCACCGGTCGCCGGAGGTGGTCACCGGCACCACCTCGGTGCGCAACCCCGGGTGCGCGACGGCGAGTTCGGCGCGGACGCGCTCGACCTGGGCGAGTGCCATGGGCGAGGAGCGGGAGACGATGCGGATCAGCTCAGCGGTGGCCATGGCGCGATGATAGGCGCCCGCGCGCGACCTCGGTGACGGCGTCTCAAGTGCCGCAATCCGGAGGAAGCCCGCGGGCGCCCGGTCCCCGTCCCTACTCGTTGTGGAGCACCTCGGCGATGTCCCTACTCGTTGTGGAGCACCTCGGCGATGTCCCTACTCGTTGTGGAGCACCTCGGCGATCGGCAGCCGGGCCGCCGCACGGGCCGGGACGAGCGCGCCGAGGACGGCGATCGCGACGCCCGCCAGGGCGAGGCCGGCCAGCAGCGGGGCGCCCCAGACGTCGATCGTCCGCTCGGGGAAGTCGATGAGCCGGACGTTCTCCACGATCAGCCGGTGCACCAGGATCCCGACCGGGATGCCGATGATTCCGCTGGCCACGCCCTGCCAGGCCACCGAGGTGACCGTCATGGCGACGACCTGCCGGGGCGTCATGCCGATCGACTTCAGCGTGCCGAGGTCGCGGCGGCGTTCGCGGATGGTGAGCAGCAGGGTGTTGAAGACGCCGAGCGCGGCGACGACGGACAGCAGGACGGTGAACGTCGTGCTGAAGGTCCGGATCGCGACGATGCCCCCGTCCGATCCCGCCGCGTAGACCGAGGGCGACAGGCTCGGGTCGGCGGCCGTGACCGCCTTCAGGTACGCCTCGGCGTCGGTGCCGTCGGCGAGCCGCACGTCGTACTCGACCACGTGCGGGTCGGGGGTGAGCAGGGCCCTGGTGGCGTCGTTGGAGGAGATCGCGTTGGCGTTGCCCTCGTTCTCCTCGCCGACGATGGTGACGGTGGTCCGTGCGCCGTCCAGGACCAGGGTGAGCCGGTCGCCGAGCTTGACCCCGTGCTGGTCGAGGAAGCCCGGACCGGCCTCGATCTCGTTCGGCCCGGTCGCCGGGCGGCCCTCGACCGCCTGGAGCCGCCGCTGGTCGACCGCGTCGTCGCCGCCGTAGAAGTCGGCGAAGACGAGCTGGGGCTGGCCGAGGACGCCGAGCCGGACCAGCCCGCGGACGGAGACCCGCTCGGCGCCGGGGGCGGCGCGGAGCATCGCCTCGGTCTGCTCGGGGGTCAGCCGGGGCTCGATCCCGCTGCCGGAGAAGCCGGCGGTCGCCACGACGACGTGGGTCTTGCGGTCGGGCGTGGGCAGGGTCCTGGCCAGGGTGCTGCTCACCCCGGTGGTCACGGTGACGGTGACCACGCCGAGCACGATCGCCGCCATGGTCAGCGCGGTGCGGGCGGGGCGGGCGAAGGGCTGGCCGAGGCCGAGGCTGACGGCGCGCGGCAGCCGGGTGCCGCTCAGCCACCGCTGGATCCCGAGCCCGCGGCCGTTGCGCGGCGCGCTGCCGGCCGAGATCGCCTGGGCGGCGGACAGCCGGTGGGCGCGCGAGGCGGGCACGAGGGCGGCGAGGGCGACCAGCAGCGGGACGCCGATCACGGTGGCGGCGGGCAGCCACCCGGCTGGCTCGATCACCGCGGTGCCGGTCGAGATCCCGCTGAAGGCGGCCCGGAGGATCGGGTACGACGCCGCCCAGCCCGCCGCCGTGCCGAGGACGGTGCCGACGACCGCGGGCACCGAGACCATGGTCAGGTAGACCACCACCACCTGGCGCGGGGTGAACCCGATCGACTTCAGCACGCCGATGTGCCGGTAGCCGGAGACCACCGCGCCGCTCACCACGTTGCCGACGATCAGCGCGGCGACGACCAGGCCGAGCACGCCGAAGACCGTCATCAGCGGCAGGTAGGCGTCGGCGCCCGCCGAGAAGGCCCGCTTGAGCACCAGGTAGGACTGCGCGCTGGCGACGGCGTCCTTCGGCAGGCCCTCGGTGGCACCGGCGAGTGAAGCGGTGAGCTGCTGCTCGGTGGCCGCGTCGGTGAAGCGGTAGAGCATCTGGCGCCCGGTGGGGTGCAGGGCGGCCGCCTGTTCGGGGGTGACCCAGCCGCCGGCTGACTGGCTCATGCCGGTCGCGAAGCCGACGACGGTGAGCTTCAGCCCGGTGCTGGTGGTGAGCGGCGTGCCGACGAACTTCGCCGCGGCGCCCCCGGCCGGGTTGTTCACCACCACCTCGCCGGGTGCGGCGGCCCAGCGGCCGGCCAGCAGTCGCACCCGGTCCACCGGGCCGGCCCGGTCGGCCCGGCCGACCAGGGTCAGCGGGCCCCGCGCGTGGCCGATCCACTCGGTGGGGATTTCCACCACGGCCTGGTCGAAGGGCCCGGCGGCCGCCTCGACGCCCGGCCGGTGGGCGGTGGCGGCCAGTTGCTCCGGCGAGGCCTCGGCCGGGTCGAAGAGGGCGGTGACGTGCGCGCCGCGCTCGGCCTCGAAGGCGGTGTCGAACGGCGCCCGGGCGGCGCTGATCACCGCGAGGGCGAGCAGCACGGTCGCGGTGGAGCAGAAGACGACCAGGCCGATCACGACGGTCTGCACCCGGCGGCGCTTCACCGCCGCCCGGGAGGCCCGCCACACGGCTCCACTCATACGCCCACCCCGCTCCGCTCGGCAGCCGATGACCGGCACACGCACCTCATGTCCGTCCGCTCGCTCTGCTCGCTCACGACGACGCCTCCAGCGAGCGCTCCCGCGCCACCCGGCCGTCCGCCATCTCCACCAGCCGACTGGCGCAGCGCGCGGCCAGGTCGGGGTCGTGGGTGACGATCAGCAGGGTCTGCCCGATCTGGTTGAGGTCGATCAGCAGGTCCATCACCTGCTCGCCCGAGCGGCTGTCCAGGGCGCCGGTCGGCTCGTCCGCGAGCAGCAGCGCCGGGCGGTTCATCAGGGCCCGGGCGACGGCGACGCGCTGGCGCTCGCCGCCGCTGAGGGTGGCCGGGTAGGTGTCCTTGCGGTGGGCGACGCCGAGTTCGTCGAGCAGTTCCAGGGCCCGGCGGCGCGCCTGCTTGGCGGTGGTGCCGGTCAACTGGGCGGCGAGGGCGACGTTGTCGAGGGCCGGCAGGTCGTCGATGAGGTTGAAGAACTGGAAGATCATGCCGACGTGGCGGCGCCGGAACAGCGCGAGTCCGGTCTCGTCCAGCCGCCCGAGGTCCTGGCCGTGCACCCGGACAGTGCCCGAGGTCGGCCGGTCCAGGCCGGCGACCATGTTCAGCAGGGTGGACTTGCCGCAGCCCGAGGGGCCCATCACGGCCACCGCCTCGCCCGGCCGGATCGTCAGGTCGACCCCGTCCAGGGCCCGCGCGTCGCCGAACTCCTTGTGCACCCCGGACAGCTCGACGACGGCCTGCGCGCCGCCGGGTCCGGACGTCCCGTCGTGAACGTTTCTCATGGACGACGACGGTAGGCGGGCGGCCCGGGCACCGCGTCCCACCTGGGGTGTAACCGTCGGGGGCGGTAGTACCGGGGATGTACGGGACCGGCACCCCCGGATGATGCGGATCACGCCCCGGGCTGGGAAGCTGGCGGTGTGTGGGGAACGGGGTGGCAGTGGGCGGCGCTCGCCGCGGCGGGCGGATCGGCCGGCGCGGCCGGCTGGCTGGGCGTGGCGCTCGCGCGGGCGCGGCGGCTGCACCGGGCGGCGGTCGGGGAGCGCGGCTGGCTGCTGGAGCGCGAGCGGGAGAGCGCCGCGCGGACCGCGGTCGACGCCGAACGGGCGCGCATCGCCGCCGAGTTGCACGACATCGTCAGCCACAACGTGAGCGTGATGGTGGTGCAGGCGGGCGCCGCGCGCGAGGTCCTCGCCACCATGCCCGAGGAGGCCGCCGCCGCGATGGCCGCCGTGGAGGCCGCCGGCCGCGACACCATGACCGAACTGCGCCACCTGCTCGGCCTGCTCGCCCCGGCGGCGGACGGCTCCGAGGAGGAGGACCCGGACGGCTTCGCGCCGCAGCCGAGCCTCGCCCGGCTCGGCCCGCTCATCGACCGCTTCGCCTTCGCCGGCCTGCCGGTGGAGGTCCGCGTCTCCGGCGAGCCGCGCCCGCTGCCCGGGGGCATCGACGTGACGGCGTACCGGATCATCCAGGAGGCGCTCACCAACGCGCTCAAGCACGGGGACGGGGTGACGGCGGACGTGACCGTGCGCTACGCGGACCACTACCTGCGGGTCGAGGTGCTCAACCGCGGGCCCAGCGTGCTCTCCGGCGGCACGGCGCCCGCCAGGGCGGCCGACGGCGCCGGGCGCGGGCTGCTCGGCCTGCGCGAGCGCGTCGCCGTGTACGGCGGGGACTTCGACGCCCGGCGCCGGCTGGGCGGCGGCTTCCGGGTCCGCGCGCGCATCCCGCTGGACCGGCCGTGAGCGCCCCGTCCCCGGAGGAGGCGGTGGCCGGGGGCGCCGAGCGCCGCCCGCGCGTCGTGATCGCCGACGACCAGGAGCTCGTCCGCACCGGCTTCCGCATGATCCTCACCGCGCGCGGCATCGACGTGGTCGCCGAGGCCGCCGACGGCGCCGGGGCGGTGGCCGCCGCCGTCGCGCACCGGCCGGACGTCGCGCTCCTCGACATCCGGATGCCCGGCACGGACGGCCTGGAGGCGGCCCGCCGGATCCTCGCGCTGGTGCCCGGCTGCCGGGTCGTCATGCTGACCACCTTCGACCTCGACCACTACGTGTACGCGGCCCTGGCCGCCGGGGCGAGCGGCTTCCTCCTCAAGGACGTCACCTCCGCCCACCTCGCCGCCGCCGTCCGCCTCGTGGCCACCGGCGACGCCCTCCTCGCGCCCTCCATCACCCGCCGCCTCGTCGAGCGCTTCGCCTCCGGCACGGCCCCCGCCGACGCGGGCGCCGCCACCGTGCACCGGGACCTCGCACCGCTCACGCCCCGCGAGGTGGAGGTGCTCACCCTGATGGGCCGCGGACTGTCCAACGGCGAGCTGGCGCGCGAACTGACGCTCAGCGAATCGACGGTGAAGACGCACGTGGCCCGGATCTTCGCCAAACTCGACCTGCGCGACCGGGCCCAGGCCGTGGTCCTCGCGTACGAGACCGGCCTGGTCACCCCAAGGGGGCGGTGAGCGGGCCGGGTTGCGAACCGTCGCGCTCAACTCCCGTGATTCGCACGAAAATCATCTATCTAACTCGTTCGAGGTAACTGGCTTCCTCCACCACATTTTTGCCAGCCCATGGGGGAACATCTGCATGTCCGCGCCCGGACGGGTCATCCCCCTCCGGGCGGCATCACCCTCAGCCTTTGGATCGGCCCGTGACTACCTCCGCCCCCGTGTGGGACTGCCCCTTCAACCACACCGAAGGCCTGGAGTTCGACCCCCTCCTCAAGCGGCTGCTCGCCGAGGCCCCGGTCGCCCGGATCCGGCTGCCGCACGGCGAGGGCGAGGCCTGGCTGGCCACCCGCTACGAGGACGTCCGGACCGTCACCACCGACCGCCGCTTCAGCCGCGCCGCCGGCATCGGGCGGGACCTCCCCCGCATGACGCCCGCCCCGATCGCCCAGGCCGAGGCGATCAACCTGATGGACCCGCCCGCCCACAACCGGCTGCGCCGCCTCGTCGCCCAGGGCTTCACCAACCGCCAGGTCGAGCGGATGCGGGCGCACACCCAGCGGATCGTCGACGGGTACCTCGACGAGATGGCCGAACACGGCGCCCCCGCCGACCTCGTGCACTTCCTCTCCTCCCGGCTCCCGCTCACCACCATCTGCGAGATGCTCGACATCCCCGAGCAGGACCGCGCCGAACTGCGCGGCCACGCCGTCGCGATGATGGCCATGAGCCCGGACGGCCGCGAGGGCCAGGAGCGCGCCAAGGCCGCGCTGCGCGCCTACTTCACCGAGCTGACCGCCGCCCGCCGCCGCGCCCCCGGCGAGGACCTGATCAGTGCCCTCGCCACCGCCCGCGACGGCGACGAACTGCTGGACGACGACGAGCTCGCCGTCATGGCGATGGTGCTCCTGGTCACCGGCCACGACACCAGCACCTACCAGCTCAGCAACATCACCTACACCCTGCTCACCCACCCCGAGCAGCTCGCCAAGCTCCGCGCCCAGCCCGACCTCCTGCCCCGCGCCCTGGAGGAGCTGCTGCGCTTCATCCCGTTCCGCCAGGGCGTCGGCATCGCCCGGGTCGCCACCGAGGACGTCGAACTGGGCGGGGTGCTCGTCCGGGCCGGCGAGCCGGTGCACGTCTCCTACCTGGCCGCCAACCGCGACCCGGCGTTCTACGAGCGGCCCGACGAGCTCGACCTCGACCGCGGCGCGCCCACCCACATGACCTTCGGGTACGGCCAGCACCACTGCCTCGGCGCCCACCTGGCCCGGATGGAGCTCCAGGTCGCCATCGGCACGCTGCTGCGGCGGTTCCCCGGGCTGCGCCTGGCCGTGCCGCCGGCCGAGCTCGACTGGCGGACGGGCTCCATCTGGCGCTACCCGCGGGTCCTGCCGCTCGCCTGGTGACCCGCCGCGCCACCGCGCGCGCCCGTCCGTCCACCGCCACCACCACCGGGCACCGGCCGCCCCGCGCGCCGGGCCCGGCCGCCCGTCGGCCCACCCACGGGCCACCCAGGGGAGACCGCGTACCCATGGCAACACTCTGCCGCCCCGCCATCGCCGTGCCCGAGCACGTCATCACCCTCGACGAGACCCTCGACCTGGCCCGCGCGATGCACGCCGGCCACCCCCAACTCGGCCTCGCGCTACGGCTGATCGAGAACACCGGCGTGCGGACCCGGCACCTGGTCCAGCCCATCGAGCAGACCCTGCGCCACCCCGGCTTCACCGCCCGCAACGCCGTCTACGAGCGGGAGGCCAAGCGCCGCGTCCCCGAGGTGGTCGAAGCGGCCCTGCGCAACGCCCAGTTGGGCGCCCAGGACATCGACCTCCTGATCTACGTGTCGTGCACCGGCTTCATGATGCCGTCGATGACCGCCTGGCTCATCAACACCATGGGCCTGCGCCCGGACACCCGCCAGATGCCGATCGCCCAGCTCGGCTGCGCGGCCGGCGGCGCCGCCGTCAACCGCGCGCACGACTTCTGCCGCGCCTACCCGGGCGCCAACGTGCTCATCGTCGCCTGCGAGTTCTGCTCGCTGTGCTACCAGCCGACCGACCTCGGCGTCGGCTCGCTGCTCTCCAACGGCCTCTTCGGGGACGCCGTCGCCGCCGTGGTGATGCGCGGGCACGGCGGCACCGGGGTGTCGGTCGAGCGCAACGGCTCGCACCTCGTCCCGGACACCGAGAACTGGATCTCCTACGGGGTCAGGGACACCGGCTTCCACTTCCAGCTCGACCGGCGCGTGCCCGGCACGATGGAGATGCTCGCACCCGCCCTGCGCGGCCTGGCCGGCGAGCACGGCTGGGACGTGTCGGGGCTCGGCTTCTACATCGTCCACGCCGGGGGCCCGCGCATCCTCGACGACCTGTGCCACTTCCTCAACCTCGAACCGGCGATGTTCCGTTACAGCCGGGCCACGCTGACCGAGCGCGGCAACATCGCGAGCGCCGTCGTCTTCGACGCCCTCGCCCGGCTGTTCGCCGACGGCGGCGCGGCCGACGGCACCCACGGGCTGATCGCCGGCTTCGGCCCCGGCATCACCGCCGAGATCTCGCTGGGGAGTTGGGTGTCCGCGCCGCGCGGCGTCGCGCAGCCCCGGCGGCCGCGCGCCATCGCCACCGCCGACCTCTCTCGCGTCCACCCCGGTGTCCCCCGCCGTTTCCCGGCCGGCACTACGATCACCGAATGACCGATACCACGGACCGCACCGACACCGCCCCCTCCGCCAGAGCCGCCGAACTCGCCGCGCTCTTCCCCGCGTTGCACGCGCCGCAGTACTGGGCCTGGGGGAGGTACGACGCGCAGTTCTCGACCGAGCTGCCGCCGGACGGCCTGGTGACCAACATCCACCTGGTGGGCTTCGCGGACGGCGGCGTGGTGCTCTGCCGGGACGACCGGGACCACTGGTTCCTGCCCGGCGGCACGCGCGAACAGGACGAGACCGTCGCCGACTGCCTGCGGCGCGAGCTCAGGGAGGAGGCGGGCGCCCGGCTGCTCGGCGAGCCCGCCTGGCTCGGCGCGCACCGCTGCCGCACGGACGACCCGACGCCCTACCGGCCCTGGCAGCCGCACCCGGAGAAGGCGTGGCTGTGGGGCTGGGCGGAGGTCGCGCTGGACTCCGCGCCGACCAACCCCTCGGACGGCGAGCAGGTCGTCGAGGTCCGCGCACTGCCGGCGGCCGAGGCGCAGCGGCTCCTGGTGGACTCGCACGAGGCCTGGTGGGGCGAGCTGATCGGGCTCGCGGTGGAGCTGCGGCGGCGGGCGGAGCTCGGCTGAGACCGCGTCCCGCAGCGGTATTCCCACCCCGGGCGAAGATCACCGGAACGGCCCAGCAGCAGTGCGCACCGTCCGTTTTGCGATGATATGACTCGGCCATGGACACCTCTTCGTTGGCCGCCTCGCTGGCCGTGGACTACCCGGTGCTCAACATCTTCTGGACGATGCTGGAGCTGTTCCTCTGGGTGCTCTGGTTCTTCCTGCTGTTCAAGATCATCACGGACATCTTCCGCAGCCACGACCTGAGCGGCTGGGGCAAGGCCGGCTGGCTGGTCCTGGTGATCATCCTGCCGCTGATCGGCGTGCTCGCCTACCTGATCGCGCGCGGCGAGGGCATGGGGAAACGGGACGTCGCCCAGGCACAGCAGGCCGAGGCAGCCGTCCAGGCGTACATCCGGGACGCGGCCGGGACCTCCGGGGCCACGGCGGACGGCGCCGGGCGCAGCCACGTCGACGACCTGGCGACGCTGGCGGACCTGAAGGACAAGGGCCTCATCTCCGCCGAGGAGTACCAGCGGGCCAAGGACAAGCTCCTGGTGTGAGTGGTGTGAGCGTGTGACCGGTGTGAGCGGAAACGGCGGTACTGGGCGGGGGGGGGGGCGGGGGGGAGCCCCGCGGCGGTGGCCGGGCGGGTGCACGAGGCGGCCCGGCGGATGCTCGGCGCGGACCAGGGCGGGCTGGACCGGGCCGGGTTCGAGGAGCTGTTCCCGGTGGCGGGCGGCTGGGCGGGGGCGGTGCTCGCGGAGGGCCTGTTCGTGCCGGCCGGGCCCGGGGTCCGGTTCGCGCACGGGGAGTTCGGGGACTGGCTGCAGGGACTGCACCTCGACCTGGACGCGGCGCTGCGGCTGCTGCTCGGGGAGGACCGGGAGGACAGGGAGGACGAGGACGCCCGCCCGGCGGCCGGGGCGCGCGCGGTGGCCCGGCACCGGATCGGCCCGGTGGCGGCGGCGCTGCGCCGGGTGGCCGACACGTGGGGCGCGCCGGCCCTCGACCCGTGGCTGCACCGGCTGTGGCGGGCGCTGGACCTGCGCCCGCCGGGCGGCGAACCGGCCTGGTGGGCGGGCCGGCTGCTCGCGGCCGGGCTGGCGGCCAGTCCGGACGTCGCCGAACACCGCGCGCTGCTGGAGCAGTTGGCCGGCCGGATCGCCGAACGCGCCTTGCGGGACGGCGGGTTCGACGCGCTCCCGGCGGACGGGCTGGGCCGGTTCGGCCCGGCGTTCTGGACCGGGCTCGGGCTGTCCGTCGAGGACGAACTCGCCCTGCTGCGGCGCCTGGTGGTCGCGGACGGTCCCGGGCAGCCGTTCCTCGCGGCGGTCGCCGGGCGGCTGCGCGCGGACCCGGCGGCCGTGTTCCCGCTGCTCTGCGCGTGGTTCGACGACCGGCGCGGCCTGCCCGGTGCCCCCGGCAGGTCCGTCGCGGACCTCACCCACGACCTGCTCCTCGCCCACCGCAGGCTCGCCCTGGACGAGCTGGCCGACGCGCTGGCCGACGCCGCCCACCCCGGGGCGGACGCGCTGCTCACCGTGCTGGCCGCCGAGGAGCCGTCGGCGCTGTGCCGCGCGGTGGACCGCTGGAGCCACGACCGGCGGCCCGAGCGGCACGTCGCCGCCGCCGTGCACGCGCTGCGCGTCGCCCCGCACGCGTCCGGGGCCGGGCCCGAGCTGCTGCGCCACACCGCGCTGGCCCTGCTCGCCCGCGAGGACGAACCCGCGCTGCACGGCGCCGCGTTGGCGCTTCTGGTCGGCGATCCGCGGAGCCGGGCCGGGTACCTGCCGGCCGCGCTGGAGCTCCACCGGGCGGGCACCGACGGGTTCCTGACCCCGCGGGCGCTGGCCCCGGCCCTGGAGACCGACCCGGAGCCCGTCCTGGCCGCGCTCGCCGACCGCCTGGCGGAGCCGCGCGCGCCCGTCGCCGAGACCCTGCGGGTGCTCGCCGACGCCGGCGCCCCGGTCGCCACCCGGCGGGGCGCCGAGCTGGCCGCCCGGCTGCTGCGGGAGCGCCCCGCGCTGGCCGGGCCGGTCGCCGCCGACTACCTGGGCCGCCGGCTGGAGCGCGCCGCTGTCACGGGCCCGGCCGCCCGGCTGGAGCTGCGGCTGCTGCTGGGCGGTGCGCTGGCCGCGCGGGCGGCGGCGGTCCGGCAGCCGTTCGCCGAGGTGCTGTCGGTGCCGGTGGCCGATCCGGCCGCCGACGCGCTGCGCTGCGAGCTGCTCGACACCCTGCTGGCCGCCGAGAACGACCCGGCGGTGCTGACCGCCGCCGTCGAGCGGCTGGCCGACCACTGCGCGGCCGAGAAGCCGGCCCGCGCCCGTGCGGTGCTGGCCCGGGCGACCCCCGGGCTGCCGGCCGCGGACGACCTGCTGGTGCGCTGCGCGGGCCGTTCGGCGGCGTTCGCCCAGCTGCTGGCGCAGTGGCCGCAGGACGCCGCCCCGACTCCGCCGGACGGCCTCCGGCTGGCCCGGATGCGGGCCCTGGTGACGGCCGGGCGGGACCCGCAGTACGCCGCCGCGGAGGCGGAGCGGGCACCGTTCGAACGTGTGGTGCGCTCAACCCGCATTCCGGTGCCTGAGCAGGGGCAGGCGCATGGCACGCTATAGGGGTTCGGGTTTTGAGCGTTTGAGCGTACAGAAGGTACGCGCCGTAGGGAACAAGGAGCGGTCAGGGTGCAGCGCTGGCGTGGCCTGGAGGAGATCCCCGGTGACTGGGGACGCAGCGTCGTCACCATCGGCTCGTTCGACGGGGTGCACCGCGGACATCAGCTGATCATCGGACGGGCGGTCGAGCGGGCCCGCGAGCTCGGCGTCCCGTCCGTCGTCGTCACGTTCGACCCGCACCCGCGCGAGGTCATCCGCCCGGGCAGCCACCCCGCGCTGCTCGCCCCGCAGGCCCGGCGCGCCGAGCTGATCGCGGGCCTCGGCGTGGACGCCGTGCTGGTGCTGCCGTTCACCCCGGAGCTGTCGCAGGAGTCGCCGGAGACGTTCGTCCGGCAGGTGCTGGTGGACGCGCTGCACGCGCGCGTCGTCATCGAGGGCCCCAACTTCCGGTTCGGGCACCGGGCCGCCGGTGACGTGGCGCTGCTCACCGAGCTGGGCCGGGCGGCCGGGTTCGACGTCGAGGTGGTCGACCTCCAGGTGAGCGGTGCGGCCGGCGCGGGCGAGCCGTTCTCGTCCACGCTGACCCGCCGCCTGGTCGAGACGGGCGACATGGCCGGGGCCGGCGAGGTGCTCGGCCGTCCGCACCGGGTCGAGGGCGTCGTGGTGCGCGGTGCGCAGCGCGGGCGTGAGCTCGGTTACCCGACCGCCAACGTGGAGACGGTGGCGCACAGCGCGATCCCCGCCGACGGCGTGTACGCGGGCTGGCTGACCGCCGACGGCGAGAGGATGCCGGCCGCGATCTCGGTGGGCACCAACCCGACGTTCGACGGCACCGCGCGCACCGTCGAGGCGTACGCCATCGACCGGGTCGGCCTGGACCTGTACGGGCTGCACGTGGCCGTCGACTTCCTGGCGTACCTGCGCGGGATGGAGAAGTTCGACTCGATCGAGGCGCTGCTGGTCCGCATGGCCGACGACGTCAAGCAGGCCCGCGAGCTGACCGACGGCGCCTGAGCCGCGCCGCCCGGCCGGTACGAAGGCCCTGGCCCGTGCGTAGGACCCGGCCTGTGCGAGAAGGGCCCGCCGACCTGGTCGGCGGGCCCTTCGGCGTCACTGCGGGGGCTGCGGCGGGTAGCCGTAGCCGGGGGGCGGCTGGTACCCGTCCGGCTCCGCCGGCGGGGCCGGGTGCGGGGCGGCGGGCTGGGGCCACGCCGGCGCGGGCGGCTGCGCGCCGCCGGGGTGGGGCTGCGGGTAGCCGTACCCGGCGGGGGGAGGCGTCTGGCCCGGCTGCGGGTAGCCGTAGGTCCCCGGCGGCGGGGTCTGGCCGGGCTGCGGCGCCCACGGCGTGCCCGGGGCCGGCTGGGCGGCTGGTGCCGGATACGGCTGGGCGGGGGCCTGGTAGGGCTGCGGCTGGCCGGGCTGCTGCTGCGCGTACGGCTGCTGCGGCGCCTGCTGCTGGGCCTGTTGCTGCCAGCCGCCCTGCTGCTGGGCGGCCTGCTGGGCCCGGATGATGTCCTCGCCGACCAGGGTGGCCAGCTCGAAGTACGCCTCGCGGACCTTGGGGCGCATCATGTCGAGGTCGACCTCGGCGCCGGCCGCCAGGCTCTCGTCGAACGGCACCACGATGACGCCGCGGCAGCGCGTCCGGAAGTGCGCCACGATGTCCTCGACCTTGATCAGCTTGGCGGTCTCGCGCACCCCGGAGACCACCGTGATGCTGCGCTGGACGAGGTCCGCGTAGCCGTGCGCGGAGAGCCAGTCGAGCGTGGTGGAGGCGCTGGAGGCACCGTCCACGCTGGGCGTCGAGACGATGATCAGCTGGTCGGCCAGGTCGAGCACCCCGCGCATCGCGCTGTACAGCAGGCCGGTGCCGGAGTCGGTCAGGATGATCGGGTACTGGCGGCCCAGCACGTCGATGACCTGGCGGTAGTCCGAGTCGTTGAAGGTGGTCGAGACGGCCGGGTCGACGTCGTTCGCCAGGATCTCCAGGCCCGAGTGCAGGTCCTGCGAGGTGAACTGACGGATGTCCATGTAGCTGCGCAGGTGCGGGATGGCCGTCACCAGGTCGCGGATGGTCGCGCCGGTCTGGCGCTTGACCCGGCGGCCGAGGGTGCCGGCGTCCGGGTTGGCGTCGATCGCGATCACCTTGTCCTGGCGCTCGCTGGCCAGCGTCGCACCGAGCGCGGTGGTGGTCGTGGTCTTGCCGACGCCGCCCTTGAGGCTGATCACGGCGATCTTGTAGCAGCTCATCACCGGCGTGCGGATGATCTCCAGCTTGCGGCCCTTCTCGGCCGCCGCGGCCTTGCCGCCGAACTGGAACCGCGGCTGCTGGCGCTGCTGCTTGGGCTGGCTGCGCAGCAGGCGGTCCGAGGACAGCTCGACGGCGGCCGTGTAGCCGAGCGGGGCGCCGTGCGCGGCCTGCTGCGGGGCGGGGCCCTGCGGGAACCCGGCGGGCGCCGGGGCGCCGGCCTGCTGCGGCCAGGGCTGCGCGGGGCCGGGCTGGGCCGGCGGGGCGGGCTGCTGGTAGGCGGCGGGCTGCGGCCAGCCGCCCTGGCGCGGGTCGACCGGCGCGGTCTGCGGAGCGGGCTGTGCAGGGGCGGGCGGTGCCGGTGCGGGCTGGGGCTGCGGCTGAGCGGGCTGCTGCGGCTGAACGGGCTGCGCCTGGGCCGCGGCCTGCTGGGCGGCCCACGCGGCGGCCTGCAGGTCCTGCAGGTCCTGCGGGGCGGCGGGCGGCTGCGCGAACGACGGCGGCGGGGCCGGCGGGCCGGGCTGCACCGGCGGCACGGCGGCGTGCGCGTCCGGGAACGGCTGCGGGTCCGCGTACGGCTGCGGCGCGGCCGGGCCAGGCTGCTGGTGCGCGAGCGGGGCCGCCGGGGGCCAGCCGGGGGCGACGGCCGGCGGCTGCTCGTGCTGGACCGGGGCCGGCGGCGGGAAGGCGGCGTGCGGGGCCTCGGCCGGGGCGGGCGCCGGCCCGGGCGCGGCCACCGGGATCGGGGCGGGTGCGGGCGGCTGCTCGGCGACGGGGGCGTGCGCGTGGGCGGGTGCGGGCTCGCTCACCGGAGCGGGGAAGGACAGCGGGGCCGGAGCCGGAGCCGGCGGCGGCACGACGGCCGGAACCGGGGCCTGGGCCGGAACCGGGGCCTGGGCCGGGCCCGCCGGATCAGGGGCGCCCTGAGCCGCCGGCTCGGCCGGGCCCGCCGCGCCGTCCGTCCGCACGTACCAGGACGGGGGAGTGTAGTCGGGGGCGTCGGACCAGTCGTCGTCGTCCTCCGCCGCGTTGTGGCCGACGTAGACGCCGTCCCGATCGCTGCTCACTAGGGCTCCCTCGTGTTCGCCGCCGCTTGTTCAGCGGTGCCGTTACCGCCTCAAGACTAGGCCGTACGGCCGACGTCGTTGTAGGCGGACTCCGATCCCGGCCGGTCGGCCGCACCGCTCAGGCGGGCGGGTCCACCCGGCGCGGCGCGCCCAGGAGCTGCAGCTCCGCCTGCCCGGCCACGGCCCGAACGTACTGACGGTGCATCCGCGTCGTCCAGAGCGTCAGGTCGTCGCCGAGGGCGGGCAGCGCGGCGACGTCCTCCGGCGGCAGCGACAGCGCGTGCCGCAGGATCCCGGCCTCCTCCGGCTGGACCCGCTGCACCCCGACGAGGTCGGCGGCGCCGACCAGCCGGGCGGCCTCCGGGAGCAGCCACGGCAGCACCGTCAGCGTGGTCTGCCAGGGCGTGGCGGACAGCCGGCTGCGCGGCGGGCGGGCGGTGAGGTCGCGCACCACCAGCACCGGCGAGGTGACGGACGCGCCCTGCGGGCCGAGCCGGCCGGCCTGGTGGACGGTCACGCAGGGCTGCCCGCCGCCCGCGGCCCGCGCCAGCGCGCTCCAGGCCTGCGGGCGGGCGGTCTCCACCGCGACGCGCGCGCCGGTCGAGGCGGCCCGCAGGGCGATCAGCCGGGCCGTCCACAGGCCGCCGACGAGCACCAGGTCGTGGGCGCCGGGCCGGAAGAGCCCCAGCACCGAGGGCCGGCCCTGGACGTCCACGCCGATCGGCACGCCGTCGTCGCCGACGGGGAGGGCCAGCGCGCCCAGGTCCGCGGCGGCCAGCACGTGCTTGTCCCGGCGGGGGCCGCGGAGGCCGAAGCCGGGCAGGATCCGCGGCCGGGGGCGCGGCCGCGCGGTGGCGGGGCGCGGGCGGGTCGGGTGGGCCATCAGGCGGTTCCTCCCAGCGGCAGGGTGGCGAGGACGCCGGGCGCCTGTTCCAGGTCGAGCCGGCTCAGGCCGAGGCCGGCGTCCCGGGCGCGGGACTCCACCTCGCGGCAGGTGGCGGCGAGTTCGGCCTCGTCGCGTCCGGTCAGCCGCAGGTGGCCGGCGAGGGTGACGGAGCCGCCGCTGGCGTGCCCGAGGGTGAGGCTGAGGGTGCCGGCCAGTGCGGGGGCGCCGGTGAGCCGGTTGACCAGCTCGGGCAGGGGCGGCTCGCCGGGGTGGCCGGGGCGGGGCCAGCGGGAGATCCAGTAGGTGCAGTGCCAGCGGTCGTCGATCCGCCAGTGGCGGCGGCCCTCCCGGGTCCGGCGGGTGGCGCCGGTGCCGCCGCCGCTGCCCTGGAGCCCGGCCGCCGCGAGCGGGTTGGCGCACGCGGCGGTGGCGAGGGCGGTGATCAGCTCGCGTTCGTCCAGCACCGTCGCGCGGAACCCGGCGCCGTCGAGCCGCCCGGCGAGCTGGTCGGTCACCCGCTGGAGCGCCCTGCGGGCGCCCTCCTCGCCGCCGCCGCGGGCCCGGACGGCGGTGGCGGCGCGCTCCGGGTCGAGCTTGAGCGCCACCCAGGTGAGCCGCAGCGCGGGGGTCGTGGCGCCGCCGGGCAGCTCGCGGTGGGCGCGGGCGGCGAGCGACTGCTCGGGCAGGTGCGGGGCGGGGGCGGGCTGGGTGTACTGCACCAGCTGGACGGATTCCAGGGTGATGTCGTCGACCCGCAGCGCCGAGCACAGGACGTCCAGCGGGAGCGGCCGGTCGCCGCGCGCCGGGCGCAGCGGCCGGTCCCTGGACTGGACCAGCAGCACCGAGCCGAGGTAGGTGCCGTCGCCGATCATGCCGGTCTCGCGGCGGACCGTCCGTCCGCCGAAGTCGGCCTCGGCGGCGTGGGTGTACGTGCGCAGGGCCGGTTCGAGTTCCAGCAGCGGGGCGAGCGTCGGGTCGGCGCCCGGCGGCGGCAGGGTCGAACTGGCCACCCTGAGCCGGGACCTGAGCGCGGATCGGGCCGAGAGGAGCTCCGGGAGGGTCCGGCCGCGCAGCGGGACGAGGCCGGCCAGGACCAGGGCGAGGCCGAGCGCGCCGAGCACGGCGGTGGCCGTCCGGCCGATCGTCCAGCCGATCGCGACGAGGGCCAGGGCGGCCTCGACCAGCACGAGTCGACGGAGCAGCCGGCGGCCGCCGGGCAGTGCGGACGACGAGTGGACGCGGACCGCGGCGGGTCGTCCGCCGCCGGCGGGCGGCTGCCCGCCCGGTGCCGTGCCACGTCGTCCCGGAGCGGTCTGGCTTGGCATCCCCCGGCTGACCCCCACTGCTCGGTTGACAGGCCGCTGGCTCGTCAACGGACCGTGCCCGTACGGTACTCATCGTCCGCTGCCGCATCGTAGAGGGTTCGAGCGCGTTCTCGCCCGCGATGGCGGACTCGGGGGCAGGGCCGGTCGGACAGGGGAGACGACGAGGATGGCATCGCGGCGGGACGAGCTGAACGCGTACACCTTCGCCCGCAGGCGGATGGTGGGCGCGTTCCTGCTGCCGGGTGGCGGGGGCGGTGACGAGGACGCGCCGCGTCCGCTGCGGGCGGTGCTGCCGGGTCTGGTCGTCGGGGCGGTGGTGGTGGCCGGGTTCGGGGTGTGGGGGGTGTTCCGCCCGAGCGCCCCGCTGCACTGGGACGACGGGCGGAACGTGGTCCAGGGCAAGGGGTCGACCACCCGGTACGTGGTGCTGACGGACCCGGACGGGCGGACGAAGCGCCTGCACCAGGTGCTGAACATGTCCTCGGCGCGGCTGGTGCTTCCGGCCGGCGCGAAGGTGGTGGTCGTCGACGACGACGTGCTCGACCGCTACCCGAACCACGGTCCGACGATCGGCATCCCGTACGCCCCGGACAAGCTGCCCGGCAAGGAGAACGTGAGCCGGGCGATGAAGTGGTCGGTGTGCGACCGCCCCGGTTCGGACGCGAGGCAGGAGACCGTCGACCAGGCGCTGTTCGTGGCGGCGGGCGCGGACGCCGCGACGCTGGGCGCCAAGGGCCGGGTGCTCGGGCCGGACCAGTTGCTGCTGGTCCGGCAGGCGGCGGACCAGCAGGTCACCGCCGCGGCCGGGGCCGGGCCGGGGGACGCGGGGGTCTACCTGGTCGACGCGCAGGGCCGCCGGCACCGGATCGGTTCCCCGCAGGCGGACGACCACGAGCGGAAGTCGCTGATCACCGCGGTCTTCGGGCCGAATGCGGTGCCGCAGCCGGTCAAGCGCGAGTGGCTGGACACCCTGCTGCCCGGCAGCGCCGTCGTCTTCCCGCGGGTCGACGGGGCCGCGGACAGCCAGGGCGCCAACTCCACGGTGGCGCTGGAGAACCAGGCCGACCGCAGGATCGGCCGGCTGGTGCACTACCGGGACCGCAACTACGTCGTCGGCCGGGACCGGCTGTTCCTGGTGACGCCGTTCCAGGCCGAGCTGATCCGGCAGAACCCGGCGTACCAGATGCTGTACCGGTACGACCCGGACAAGCAGCCCCGCAACGACGAGATGACCCCGTCCGACCAGGCGAGCTTCGGCACGGCCACCCCGCTGCCGAACGCGGGGGACGGCGACTGGCCGCTCAAGTCCGGTGCGCCGGTGAACGACCGGCAGGACCGGCAGGACGCGCGCACCGTCGTGTGCAGCACCTTCGACGGCGTCGCCGAGGACGGCCGCACCCCGAAGCGCAGCGTGTGGGCGGGCCCGGAGTACCCGGCGCAGTACGACAACGGCGCGGGTGCGGCCCACGTGACGCCCGGCCACGGGCTGTTCTACCGCGCGACGGACAACGGCGCGGGCGGCTCCGGCACCGACTTCCTGATCACCGAGACGGGCCTGCGCTACTCGGTGCCCGCCAACGGCGACGGCGGCCGGGGTCCGTCGGCCCCGCCGGGAGCCCAACCGGGCCAGGGCGGTGCCCCCACGTCGTCCCCGCCCCGGCCGAGTACGGCGGGCCCGGCGGCTCCGGACCGGACGGAGGCGCCGCAGCAGCCGGACGAGCCCGGCGGCAACCAGGCGCGCCTCGGCTACCAGGGGGTCCAGCCGCTGCCGGTCCCCCGCGAGTGGTCGGACCTGGTGCCGGCCGGCCCGCCGCTCAGCGCGAAGGCCGCGGCGCAGCAGCAGAACGCGTGATCGGCCGTGTGCCCAGGGCGAGTTGTGGGCCCGTCGGGGCCGCTGTCACGGTCCGATGACTACTCTGCGTTCGGAGTTGGGTGAGCTGCGTATGCCGACTACAGTGCTCCTGGACATCACAGGGGTGATGACCCGTCGGGTCGGACGGCCCGTCGGTCATGGAGTGTCTGTCTGTTGGGGGACGGTGGAGCATTGAGTGCCAACCAGTTCACGATGACCGCGCAGGAGATGCAGGCTTTCGCGAGGCACATCGAGGAGGTCATCGGCAAGATCGGCCAGGAGCGCACCAAGCTCAACAACACGGTGGAGCACGTCGGTGCCGGCTGGGCAGGCCAGGCGGCCGAGGCCTACAAGGCGCTCCAGCACCGGTTCAACGAGGACATCGACGCCCTCAACGGGTCGCTGAAGGCGATCAAGGACGCGATCGAGCTGACGACCAAGTACTACGCGGAGACCGAGGCCCAGCAGCAGCAGCAGTTCAGCGGCGCCCAGGGCTGATCGCCGCCCCCGGCCCGCCTTCCGGGCCGGACACCGATCACCGCACCGCGAACTGCCCGCATCCTCGATTGGGAGACATCGTGACCGACCGGATCCTCGTCAACTTCGACGCCGTCCACAGCGCCGCCGAGCAGGTCAAGGCCTCGGCCGCCCAGATCGACCACCTGCTGCAGGAGCTCAAGCAGGGCGTCACCAAGATCTCCGCGAGCTGGGAGGGCGCGGCCCAGCAGGGCTACCGGGCCCACCAGGCGAAGTGGGACGCCAAGGCCGCCGACCTCCAGCAGGCCTGCGCGCAGATCGCGGCCGCGCTGGAGTCCGCCGCGCACGGCTACCGCGCCACCGAGACCAAGAACACCAACGCCTGGACCTGATCGCTCCTCCCGGCGGGAGGGACGGACGCGCGGGGCGGGTGCCCGGATCCCGGGCGCCCGCCCCTGCGCGCGGGTGCGGCCGGACGACGTGAGGGGAGGCAGGGTGTCCGCACGCGGGTACCGCAGGACGGCCGCGGCCCTGGCCGCGTTCGCGGTGCTGGCCGGTCCGGCCGCCGCCCCGGCGCGCGCCGACGGCCCCGGCGTGGCCGCCGCCGGGGACTGCCCGTCCCCCGCGCCCGACGTGCAGGTCGTGCCGTGGGCGCTGCAGCGGCTGCTGCTCGACGAACTGTGGCAGCACGGCCGCACGACCGGCGAGGGCGTCACCGTCGCGGTCGTCGACACCGGCGTGGACGACCGCAACCCGCAGCTGGCCGGCCGGGTCGCGGACGGCGGCAGCCTGCTGGTCGACCGGGAGAGCGGCAAGCGGGTCGAGGGCGGCGGCAAGGACGACCAGGTCGGCCACGGCACCAAGGTGGCGGGCATCATCGCCGCCGCCCGCTCCGACCGGACCGGCTTCGTCGGACTCGCCCCGGGCGCGAGGATCCTGTCGATCCGGCAGAACGACAGCGCGGGCAACGGCGACGTCGCCACCCTCGCCGCCGCCGTCACCCAGGCCGTCCGGGCGGGCGCGCGGGTCGTCAACATCTCGCAGGACGTCCGCGGCGCGGACACCACCGGCTTCACCGGCTACGCCGAGCTGAAGACCGCCGTCGAGTACGCCGAGGCGAACCGCGCCGTGGTGGTCGCCTCCACCGGCAACGACGGCCGGGAGGGCGACACCTACCCCGGCGCCTTCCCCACCGTCCTCGCCGTCGGCGCCTCCGACCGCAACGACGAGCGGGCCTCCTTCTCCCAGTACGGCGACTTCGTGAAGGTCGCCGCGCCCGGCGTCGGCGTGCTCTCCACCGTCCCGGGCGGCGGCCAGTGCGCCGACAGCGGCACCAGCTTCGCCGCCCCGTACGTCTCCGGGCTGGCCGCGCTGCTGATCGGCGCCCACCCCGGCTGGAGCGCCGCCCAGGTGCGGGCCTGGATCGAGCAGACCGCGCAGCGCACCGAGCACGGCCCGAACCGCTTCATCGGCTGGGGCGTGGTGGACCCGGTGCGGGCCGTCACCAAGGCCCCGGACGACCCGCCCGCGCAGGCCTCGCCGGACGCGCCCGTGCGCCTCGCCGCCGTCCCGGTCGTGCCCCGCCCGGCCGGCCTCGGCGAGACCCGGGCCGACCGCGACCGCCTCACCGCGACCTACGTGCTCGGCGCGGGCGCGCTGCTCGCCGCGCTGGTGATCGGCGGCGGCGTCGTCCTGCGCGACCACCGGCGCCGCACCGCCGGCTGACCCGGCCGCCCGCCCCCGCCCAGCCACCCTCACGGAGCCGTCCCCCCAGACCGTGCTCCCCCAAAGTCGCCCCGACCCGGCTGTAACATCCCGCGCCGGCCGCCGCATCCAAGAGGTGTCAGCGACCACGAGCCATGGGGGACAGCGCAGATGAGGCGGATCGGGGCGGGCCGGGAGGCCAAGGACGCGGAGTTCCTGGAGCTCGTGTCCAGCCGGACCGGTCAGCTGTACCGCTCGGCCTGCCTGCTGACCAGCGGCGACACCCACCACGCCGAGGACCTCGTGCAGGAGGCCCTCGGCCGGATGTACGTCCTCTGGCGGCGCAGCGCCTGGACGGGCGGGTGGCACCGGATCGACAACCCGGCGGCCTACGTCCACACCGTCATGGTGCGGACCTTCCTGGCCCAGCAGCGCCGCCGCTCCAGCACCGAGCGCCCCACCGGCGACCTGCCCGAGCCCGAGGGCCGGGAGGCCGACAGCACGCTGCGGCTGACCCTCCTCGACGCGCTCGGCCGGATGCCGGCCAAGGACCGGGCGGTGCTGGTCCTGCGCTACTGGGAGGACCGCAGCGTCGAGGAGACCGCCGAGGTGCTGCGCGCCTCCTCCGGCGCGGTCCGTACCCGCACGACCCGGGCCCTGGCCCGGCTGCGCACCCTGCTCGGCGACTCCCTGGCCGAACTGGCCACCCGCTGAGCCCCGTTCGACACCCGACCGACGACATCCGAACCGAAGAGACGGTGATCAACCATGTCCGAACCGGACACGTTCGAGGACGACCTGCTCTACGCGATGAGCCGCACCGGCGAGGCCTTCCGCTCCGAGCGCGCGGGCCTGGCGGCCGGCGGCCTGGACCTCGGCCGCCGCCGCTGGCGCCGCCGGTCCGCCGCCGCCGTGGTGAGCGGCGCCGCCGCGCTGGCCCTGGTCGGCACCGGCGCGTTCTACCTCTCCGGCGCCACCGGCGGCTCCCCGGTCGCCGCCCCGGCCGAGGCCGCGGCCGCCCCGGCGACGAGCGGCGCGGGCACCGCCCCCCTCACCACCACCCCGGCCGCCACTGCGGCCGCGACGAAGGCGGCGGCGCCGGCCGCCCCCGTCACGGACAAGGAGATGCTGGCCGCCTTCCAGGCGCTGCTGCCCAAGGGCGAGGTGACGGAGGCCAAGGGCGAGGGCACCGAGAAGAGCACGACCCCGTACGCCCAGCTGGTCTTCGACGACGGCCAGGGCAAGTCCCTGATGAGCGTCTCGGTCCAGAGGTTCTACAAGGGCCAGGAGCAGCAGCGCACCTGCCCGACGGACCTCAGGCTCGCCAACCTGGACTCCTGCAGCGTCACCACGCTGCCGGACGGCTCCACGCTCATGCTCTCCCAGGGCTACGAGTACCCGGACCACCGCGCCACGACCAAGGAGTGGTGGGCGACGGTGAGCCGCCCGGACGGCGGCCAGGTCTCCTTCAACGAGTGGAACGCGGCGCAGGAGAAGGGCGCGCCCGACAGCCGCCCCAACCCGCCGATCACCCTGGAGCAGGCCAAGGCGATCGTCACCGACAAGGTCTGGGACAGGGCCGTCGCGGCGGTCCGCTACAACGGCATCGACCCGGCGGTCGAAGATCCGGGCGTCACGCCGGACGAGAAGCAGGCGATCCTGGCCGGGCTGCTGCCCGCCGGCTTCGCGGTCCAGAGCCGCACCACCCACCTCGTCACGGACATGTACCAGCTGACCGGTCCGGACGGGGCCAAGGGCTCGATCTCCGTCCGGCTCGCGAACTGGTCGCGCCCGTTCGACGACCCGCAGACGCAGCAGTCGATGGACCGGGGCCGCGCCTCGCAGCTCAAGGACGCCACCGTCCTGCCCGACGGCACCAAGGTCGTCGTGAACGAGCCCGGCAGCGGGTCCAACCCGAAGTTCCCCTACACGCGGGCCGCGGAGCTGCACCCGGACGGGACGTACATCGAGGTCGACGCCACCGAGGGCAAGGACCTGCTCACCCTCGACCAGCTGAAGGCGATCGCGGCGAGCCCGAAGTGGCAGGTCAGGAAGTAGGGACCCGACGACACGGCGGTGCCCGGCGGGCGGCGGGGAGACGGCCCGGGGGGCGCGCCGCGGGGGGC
>NZ_JBHWGV010000012.1:0-53739 GCF_042732955.1 Kitasatospora sp. NPDC059747
CCCTGCACTGGGTGCCCTGCTACCTGCTCGACACCGTGATGCCGCCCGACCAGGCCCGCCGCGTCCACGACGCCTGGGACGCCTGGGAACACGGCTCCGGCCGGCCTCTCCTCCTCCACGGCACCCCCGTCCCGATCCGCTGACGCAGGAAGTCGACCACGCCGACTTCCTGCGCACAGAGGACGGACCCACCATCGGCGCCGCTTCGACAGTGCCGAAGCGGCGCCCGAGAACCCGAAGTGCGCAACCAATCCAGCCGCACAGGAAGTCGGACCCGCCGACTTCTTATGAAGAGTCGAGCCGCGACCGAGAGCCGTGCTCGATCACAGCCCAGTGGCCAGCCAGGCGGTCACGGCCGCGGTGACGATGAGCCCGGCGTTGAGGGCGATCCGGCGGTCTCCGCCGGTCAGGTGGACGGTGATCGCGCCGGCCTGGAGGAGGACGAGGCCGACGGCGGCAACAACGGCCAGTGCGGGGGCGACACCCGTCAGCGGCGGCAGGATCAGACCGGCCGCCCCGAGCAGTTCCACCGCCCCCAGCGCCCTGACGGCGGGCAGGGGCATGCGATCGACCCAGGCCATCATCGGCCGGAGTTGGTCCCGGCTACGGACGGCCTTCAGCGTGCCCGAGTAGACGTAGAAGAGCGCGAGCAGTCCCGCGACGATCCCGTAGGCGATGTGGTTCATGGTTCCCGTTCGGTGAATCACGCGTGATCGGTGGCGGGCTCGGTCGCGTAGCGGCTCATCGCGTCGAGGTTGGTTTGCGGCGTCAGGGGCCGTCCGTCGGCGAGCGACTCCTGAAGGTCCCGGAAGTACTGCACGTACAGGTCGGGGGTGAACGTGCTGAGCATGACGGCGGGTTGGTCGGTGAGGTTGGCGAAGGTGTGCGGGGTGCCGGGCGGGACGATCACGAGCGTGCCCGTGGTGGCCTCGTAGTCGTCCGTCCCGACGGTGAACCGCACGGTGCCGGAGAGGACGTAGAAGCCCTCGTCGTGCCGGCCGTGGCGGTGCTGGGGCGGCCCCTGGGTGTGCGGGGCGAGGACGGACTCGGCGATCGCGAGGCGGTGTCCGGTGTGGCTGCCGTCCTCCAGGACGCGCATGTGCGTGGTGCCGAGGACGATCGTTTCGCCCTGGCCGGGCCCCACGACGTACACGGCGGGCTCGCTGGTCTTCGCTTCTTCGGTCATGCTCACCAGTGCACCGCCGGGACCGCACGGCCGTCCAAGACCTGTCCTGCAGCGCCGATACCTCGTGGGTATCGTTGCAGCGTGGAGCTACGAACCCTGCGCTACTTCGTGGCCGTCGCCGAGGAACTCCACTTCGGCCGGGCCGCCACCCGACTGCACATGAGCCAGCCGCCGTTGAGCCGGGCGATCAAGCGGTTGGAGGCCGAGGTCGGGGCCCTGCTGTTCGCCCGCTCGCCCACGGGCGTCACGCGCACGCCGGTGGGCGCGGTGCTGCTCGACGAGGCGCGGGCCCTGCTCGACCACGCCGACCGCGTCCGGGAGCGGGTGAGCGCGGCGGCCGGCCACGCGACCATCACCGTCGGCATCCTGGGCGACGGCACCGATCCGGGCGTGGCCAGGCTGGCCGCCGCCTACCGTCGGAGCCACCCCGGCGTCGACATCCGCATCCGCGACACCGATCTGACCGACCCGACCTGCGGGCTGCGCGCCGGACTCGTCGACGTCGCGCTGACCAGGGCGCCCTTCGACGAGACCGCCCTGACGGTGCGTGCGCTGCGGGCCGATCCGGTCGGCGTGGTGCTGCGCGCCGACGATCCGCTGGCCCGCCGCGACCGGCTGCGGCTGGCCGAGCTGAGCGACCGCCGCTGGTTCCAGTTCCCGCCGGGCACCGACCCCGTCTGGCAGTCGTACTGGAACGGCGGCACGCCGCGCGAGGGCCCGGTGGTGCGCGCCGTCCAGGAGTGCCTGCAGGCCGTGCTGTGGAACGCCACGGTCGGCTTGGCCCCGCTCGGACACGACCTGCCAGCGGAGTTGGCCGTCGTACCGCTGGTCGATATGCCGCCGAGCCGAGTGGTGGCGGTGTGGAACGAGGGCGACACCAACCCGTTGGTCCGGTCGTTCGTCGATATCGCGACGGCCGCGTACCGCCACTGAGCGGTCCGGCCCGAAACGCGAAGGAGCTCCTTCCCAGGGCGGGGGAGGAGCTCCGCGGACGGCTTCTTACTTCGGATCAGGCGCGGAACGGCCCCGGAGCCAGCCCCAACGGCGGCGCGCAGTGGTTTTGGGAGGCTCGGGTGCAGAGCGGGCGGCCCCGGGAGTGACTTCGACGACAGCCAGCGCATCGGCGCTTCCGTCGAGCTTTTCGCCGCGTCTGTCACCGGCCCAGACCACCGCGCGGAATCCGTCCGGTGCGATGCCTGTCCGGTTCTCTTCGAGGAACTTCTCCAGGAGCATCTCGCCCAGATCGGAAGGCTCACCAGGCCATGCGATCACGTTCACACGGTCATCGTTCGTGGCCCACACGACGGAGTCGTCGGGCCAGATCTGCTTGCGCTGCACTGCACAGGTATAGACCGGCATGGACCCGAACCTACCTCACCGTTCCGGGAGTTCGGTAGGGAGCAGGCCCGTGTTCACCTTCCGACGGCGGTGCGGACGGCGGCGAGATCCTGGTGGGAGGCCAGGCCGAGGTGGTAGAAGCGCAGCTCGGTCGCGCCGGCCGCAGCCAGGTCCGCGCACCAGGCGGGCAGGTCGGCGGGATCGCCGCCGAGGCCGGCGACGGCGCTCACGGTGGCTGCGAGGCGTCGGCCCGGAGCGGCGTACGCGCGGACGGCGGCCAGGGCGGCCTCCGCGCGGGTGGGGGCGAGCACGACGGGTACGGCGCCGCGGGCGTCCTTGGGGGCCAGGCCCGGGGACGGGCCGAAGCCGAGCGGGTCCGGCTGGGCGTGCAGGAGGACGGGGAGGTCCGGGCGTTCCGTCGCCACCGCTGCCAGCACGGACCGCCGCAGCTCGGCGGCGGTGCGCACCCGCATCCGGGCGACGGCCGCGGCCGACTCGGGGTCGAGCGCCGCGTCCTGCGTCGTGCCGGCGAAGACCGGGTCGAGCGCGTCCCGGACCTTCGCGCGTAGCGCCCACGGCTCGGCGCCCTCCGCCGCGTAGCCGTCCCGGCAGTGCGGGCAGAAGCAGAGCGAGATCAGCAGCCGCGCCGCCGGCGCCAGGGACACCCCCGCGACCTTGTCGTGTGCGTGCAGGTGGTCGAAGCCGTACCAGCCGCAGGACTCCAACTCCACTCCGGACAGGCCCGGTTGGGCGGCGGTCTCGGCGGCCAGCGTGGCGCAGTAGAGTCGCACGGCGGGGGAGGCGACGCACAGCGCCCACGGGTAGCGGTCGCCGTAGGCGTTGAGGACGGCCGCGTCGGGGTGGCGCACGCCGAGGCGCTGGCCGTGTGCGAGGACCGTCCAGGCGTACACCTCCACCCCGGCCTCGGCCAGCGACTCCGTGGCCCGGCCGAAGGAGCGCGGCGACCACGGCGCCTCGACCGGGCGCAGCCGTCCGGGGCCGGACCAGCGGTCCTGGTCGGGCCGGTAGTAGACGGCCGCGTGCTCGGCGGTGACGACCTTGTGGCGCGGGTGGCGGGGCGTCAGCGCACGCACGCTGTGGTAGGCGGCGGCGACGGCGGCCCGCCGGATGCCGAGCCCGGCGAGGCGTGCGCCGCAGGCCGGGTCGCCGTCCACGTCCCAGGGGTAGAGGTACGCGCCGAAGGCCGGCGTCACGCCAGCGCCTCCCGCGTGCGGTCGACGAGGTCCAGCAGCGCCCGCACGTGCTCCGGCGCCGGCTCGGTCAGCGGCGCGCGCACGCCCCCGACCGGGTGGCCCACGGCCCGCGTCGCCGCCTTGACCAGGGAGACCGCGTAGCCGGGCCGCAGGCTGCGCAGTTCGACGTAGGGCCGCAGGAAGAGCTCGATCAGCACCGCCAGCGTGCCCCGGTCGTCCTCGGCGAAGGCGCGGTGGAAGGCGAGCGCGATGTCCGGGGCGAAGCAGAAGACGGCGGACGAGTAGAGCGGCACGCCGATGGCGCGGTAGGCGAGCTGGGTCATCTCGGCGGTCGGCATGCCGTTGAAGAACAGGAAGTCCGGGTGTCCGGCGGCGCGGACGGCGCTGACGGTGCGCAGCATCCGGTCGAGGTCGCCGAGGCCGTCCTTGAAGCCGATGACGCCGGGCAGCGCGGCGAGGCGGGCCACGGTGCCGGGCTCGTAGGCCGTCCGGTCGCGCTGGTAGAGGATCAGGTCGAGCGGGGTGGCGTCGGCGAGTGCGGTGATGTGGCGGACGAGGCCGTCCTGGCCGCCCTCGGGGCCGTACGGGGGCAGGACGAGCAGGGCGTCGGCGCCCGCGTCCTGCGCCGCGCGGGCGTAGGCGAGGGCGAGTGCGGTGCCGTAGCCGGTGCCGGCGACGACGGGCACGCGTTCGCCGGCCGCGTCGACGGCGACGGAGACGCAGCGTTCGTACTCCGCGGGGGCGAGGGCGGGGAACTCTCCGGTGCCGCAGGCGGCGAACACGGCGGCGGGGCCGTCGTCGAGGCGTGCGTCGAGGTGGGCGCGCTGGGCGCCGGGGTCGAAGGAACCGTCGGGGGCGAAAGCGGTGACGGGGAAGAAGAGGAGCCCGTCGAGCGGGAGCGGGCCGGTGCGTGCGGGCATGGGGTGGGTCCCTTCGTGGAGAGCGTCCAGCGGTGGGAACACCGAGGAGCGTAGGAGGGCCCGCGCGCGGAGGTCAAGGGATCGGCGTTCTCATATCTGAATGACAGTCATTCTTGTGAACTGCCTTCGGGCTTTGTGAGCATGGGGTGCATCCGTCCCCGGTCCAGGGAGTCACCGTGTCCCGCATCCTCGTCACCGGCGCGGCAGGCGCCGTCGGCAGCCTCATCCGCCCCCGGCTCGCCCGCCCCGGCCGCACCCTCCGGCTGCTCGACCTCGTGCCGCTCGACCCCGGCGAGGGCGAGGAGGCCGTCCAGGCCTCCGTCACCGACGCCGACGCGATGCGCGCCGCCTGCGAAGGCGTCGACGCCGTGATCCACCTCGGCGGGATCTCCCTCGAAGCGCCCTGGGAGCGGATCCTCGACGTCAACATCCACGGCACCTACACCGTCTTCGAGGCCGCCCGCCGCGCCGGCGTGGCCCGCGTCGTCTTCGCGTCCTCCAACCACGTCGTCGGCTACCGCACCCCCGCCGAGTACCCGCTCACCGCCGACACCCCGCCACTGCCCGACACCTACTACGGCGTCTCCAAGGCGACCGGCGAGGCCCTCGGTGCGCTCTACCACCACCGCTACGGCCTCGACGTCATCTGCGTCCGCATCATGACCTGCTTCGCCGAACCGCCGAACCCCCGTGCCCTCTCCACCTGGCTCTCCCCGGACGACTGCGCCCGCCTGCTGGAGGCCTGCCTGGCCGTCGAGAAGCCCGGCTACCGCATCGTCTACGGCGTCTCGCCGAACACGCGCGGCGGTTGGGTCTCCCTCGACGAGGCCCGCGCGCTCGGCTACGCCCCGGCCGACGACGCCGAGGTCCACGCCGACGCCGTCCACGCCGCGCACGGGCGGCCCGCCCACGACGACCCCGTCTTCGCCTACTTGGGCGGGCCCTTCACCTTCCCCGACCTCGACGCCGACCGCTTGTAAGGACCTGCGGCCCCTCGGGGGCGAGCGGGATTCAGGCGCGCAGGCCGAGTTCGATCTGCTCCAGGGTGCGGCCCTTCGTCTCCGGCACGAGACGGAGGGTCAGCACCAGCAGGACCGCGTTGACGCCGGCGAACACGTACATCGAGCCGCCGACCCCGAGGTGGTGGCGGTCGGACATGACCGGGTAGCCGGCGGTGACCACGCCGGTCGCCGCCCACAGCACCACCGCCGCGACGCCCGTCCCGGCGCCGCGCGCCTTGAGGGGGAACACCTCCGCCATCATGACCCACACCACCGCGCCCCAGCCCAGCTCGTACCCGGCCAGGTAGAGGACGAGCAGCACGACGGTCAGCGTGCCGAGGGCGGACTTGTCGTGGACGTGCGTGACGACCCAGCCGGTCAGGCCCAGCGTCACCACCATCACGGCGCTGCCGATCAGCAGCAGCGGCTTGCGGCCCCAGCGGTCCACGACGAACACCACCCATGCGGTGAAGGCGAGTTTGGTGATGCCGAGGATGATCGCCGAGAGGAGTGCGGTGTCGGTGGTGAGCCCGAGCGAGACGAGCATCGTCGGGAAGTACGCGTTGATCGCGTTGACGCCGCCGAACTGCTGCCCGACCGCGAGCAGCAGGGCCACCAGCAGCATCGGCCGCACCCAGGGGGCCCACAACTCCCGTACGCGGTAGGTGGTCTGCGCGGCATCGAGCCGGATCACCGCGCGGATCGAGTCGAGTTCGGCCTCGATCTCCCCGGCCGGGTGGGTGGCCGCGAGGACGGCCCTGGCCTCGTCCTCCCGGCCGAGGTTGACCAGCCAGCGCGGCGTCTCCGGCAGGAACGCGAGCCCGGCGACGAGGATCACGGCGGGCACCAGCGCGCCCGCGAACATCCAGCGCCACAGGTGGTGCGGCTGGAGCCAGTAGTCGACGAGGAACGCGATCAGGATGCCGCCGACGATGAAGATCTGGTTGAGCGAGCCCATCGCACCCCGGATTCGCGCCGGCGCGAGCTCGGACAGGTACGTCGGCACGGTGGCCGAGGAGAGGCCGACCCCGAGGCCGAGCACCGTCCGGAAGCCCACCAGCGCACCGAAGTCCGGCGCGAGCGCGCAGGCGAGCGTGCCGACGATCACCACGCCGCCGGCCGCCATGATGGTGCGGCGGCGGCCGATCCGCCCGTTGAGCCGCGCGGCCAGGCCCGCGCCGAGCATCGCGCCCGCGGACAGTGAGGCCGTCAGGACGCCCTGCTCGAAGCCGGACAGCTGCCAGGACTTGGCGACCACGACGAGGATGCCCGCGATCACGCCGAGGTCGTAGCCGAAGAGGACGCCGCCGAGTGCGCCGAAGGAGTACAGGAGGACGGGCTTGATCCTGCGGGGAGTGGGGCCGGGCCGGCTCATGGGGGATCGCCTCGTCTCGGGGGTGGCGCGCGGGTGATGGGTGCCGTGCGAGGGAGGTGCGGTACGGGGAGTGAAGCGGTCGGCGGGGTGGTGGTCAAGACCTCTCGTCCAGATCCGCGAATCCGGAGAGAAGCCGAATGCGGAGTTGTGGGCGGGTATTTGGCGATTGGCCCGTTCAAAGGGCTGAACTGTGAACGGGATTCGGAACGCCGAGGAACACAACGATGGCCCCCGCCCAGTGAGGGCAGGGGCCATCGGCGCGCAGGGGGGACGATCGTGTCCTGGAGCGCGTCAGAGGTCGGCGCGGCCGCTGAGGGACTTGACGAACTGGTAGGCGTCGATGGTGCCCCAGCCGGTGGCGAGGTTGTAGCCCGGGCCGGCCGAGTAGCCGGTGACCCCGTGGGCGGAGTTGTCGCCGCTGGTCACGTCCAGGATCCCGTGCGGGTGGTCGGCGTCCTGGCCCTGCGCGAGCGGGTAGAGGCGCGGGCCGAGGGCGCCGAGGCGGGTGCCTGCTGCCTGGTCGGCCAGCGCGGTGACGCCGGCCAGCATCGGGGTGGCCTGGCTGGTGCCGCCGATGACCTCCCAGCCGGTGTGTGCCGGGTCGTAGCTGCTGTAGATCCAGGCGCCACCCTGCGGAGAGGCGCTCATGCTGAGGTCGGGGATGCCGCGGTTGGCGCCGGTGGTGGCCGCCACGCCGGCCTGGTAGTCGGGACGGGCGAACACCCGGGATATCCCACCGCCGGTGGCGCCGCCGTTTCCGTCGTTCCAGACTTCGTCGGGCGAGAGCCGGGTGCCGCTGTCGTCCAGATACATCCTGGTGCCGCCGACGGCGGTGACCAGCGGGTCGGAGGCGGGCCAGCCCACCTCGCGCTGCTGGTAGTAGGTCTTGCCGTCGAGCATCTTGTCGGTGGCGCCGTTGTCGCCGCTCGCGGCCAGCACGGTGCTGTTCTGCGCGGCGGCGGCCTGCAGGCCGTAGCGCAGGTTCTGCAGCAAGTGGTAGTCGCCCGCCCGGCCGGCCTCCTCGGCGAAAGTGTCCTCGGTGGCGCCCAGGCTGAAGCTGATCACGTCACCGCGGCCCTTGGCGGCCAGGTCCTTGATCGCGTCCATCATCTCGGGGAATCCGGAGGTGCCCTCGTTCTCGGAGGTGCCGGTCTCGACCAGCAGGATGTGCGCGCCGGGCGCCACGGCATGGGCGTACTCGACGTCCAGGGTGGTCTCGCCGGCCCAGGCGGTGTGCTCCTTGTTGGTCGGATCGAAGGCCGGCACGTTGCCCCACTTGACCACCTCGACCTGGGTGTCGGGCAGCCCGTACTGGCGGTCGAAGGCCTCCAGGTCGTGCTGGACCGTCGGCGAGCCGAAGGAGTCGACGATGACGATCGTGCGGCCGGTGCCGTCGATGCCCGCGTCGTACAGCGGCTGCAGGTTGTAGGCGGTGCGGTAGTGCAGCGGGCCGTAGCAGTCCGTGCCCGACTGGGCCTGGCAGTCGGCGGTGGAACTCGGCGCCGTCGCGTCGACCCGGTGCAGGTGCCCGGCACTCGCAGGTATGGGGCGGGCGTGCGCGGTGGGGTGGTGTGCGGCCGTGGCGTTCGGCTGGGCGGAGGGCAGCAGCGTCGTGACCGTGGCGACGGCGGTGGCGCCGAGGGCGGTCAGGGCGGTGCGCTTGGAGGAGGGCATGGGTCATCCCCAGTGGAGGTGTCGGGATTCCGCGCGGTGCGGTGGATGCCGGGTGCGCGGCGCCCGGGCCGGCGGAGGGGTCTGCGGGCCACGGGCGTCGGTCAATGTGATTGCCAGACTGGCAACTTCCGCACCACTGTGAACACCCGTCGATCGGCGGGTGACGAAGCAGCCGGTCGGCGGCTCTCGGTGGTGCCGGGCCGGCGGCTAGGTGTGCCGCCCGTCTCGGCTTGGCGCGTCAGACCATGTCGGTGGCACGGGGCAAGGCCAAGGACGCCGTGCTCGACCAGGACGGCACCCGGCACCCGCGCTACGAACGCACCTACGCCGGCCGGGTACGGCGGCGGGGGCGACGGTGCGTTTCGTCAGAATCATTGACTGAAATTTAAGTCAGTCCCTAGGGTGGCGCCGCCCCCGTGATCACGGAATGCCGGGGTAGTCGACGTGGGCCGCGGACGGCCCCGCACACAGAAGGCCATCACATGGGGAAAATCGCCTCGAACGCCGAGGGCCACGCACGTCCCGCAGGCATCGAACAGCACTCGATCGACTGGGTGCCCCTGGACGAGCGGCACGGCGAACCGTCGAGCATGGGCGCCATCTGGTTCGTGGGCAGCCTCAACCTCACCGGTCTGGCGACCGGAGTCGTCACGCTCTCGATGGGCGCCTCGCTCGTCTGGACGGTGATCGCCACCGTGCTGGGCTCGCTCTTCGGCACCTTCTTCATGGCGTTCCACGCGGCCCAGGGACCCCAGTTGGGACTGCCCCAACTCGTGCAGTCACGGCCGCAGTTCGGCTACCTCGGGGCCGCGCTCACGGTGTGGGTCTTCGCCCTGGTCAACTACGTGGCGTTCAACACCTCGGACGCCCTGCTGTCCGGTCAGGCCATGAACACGCTCTTCGGGATCCCCAACGTGGTCGGCTATCTGATGGCCGCGATGGTCGCGGCCGTGATCGCCCTGTTCGGCTACGACTGGATCCACCGCTTGAACAGGTGGCTGACCTGGCCCTTCGTCGTGGTCACCGTGGCGGTCACGGCGGCGGCGCTGTTCGGAGGGGGGCTGCCGGCCGGCATCTGGCACCCGGGCCCGTTCGAACTCGCCCCGTTCATGCTGGTGTTCGTCTTCGTCGCGGGCTTCCAGCTGGGCTGGGCGCCGTACGTCTCGGACTACTCGCGCTACCTGAGACCCGACGTGTCCGTCCGCAGCACCTTCTGGTGGACCTATCTGCCCAGCGCCGTCTCCGGGGTGTGGGTGTTCGTCCTCGGCGCCGTGGTCTCGGCCGCCGCCCCCGCGGACACGGACCCGGTGACCGCGCTGAAGCTCGCGGCCGACCGGCTGTTCGACGGGTTCGGCACGATCGCGGTCGTGGTGCTGCTGGTCGGGCTGCTCTCCATCATGGCGATCAACCAGTACGGCGGCAGCCTCACCATGATCTCGATCGTCGATTCGTTCCGTCCGGTCCGGCCGACGCGGGCCATCCGGGTGGGGACGATCGGGATCATGCTGGTGGCCGTCGGCGCGGTCTCCACCCTCGTCGGGATCGACCGCTTCAACTGGTTCTTCGCGAACGTGGTGGTCGTGCTGACGTACCTGTTCATCCCCTGGACGGCCATCAACCTGGTGGACTTCTTCTTCGTCCGGCGCGGCCAGTACGTCGTGCGGGAGATCTTCAACCCGCAAGGCATATACGGCCGTTGGGGCTGGCGCGGGAACCTCGCCTACGTGATCGGCCTGGCGTGCATGGCCCCGTTCATGGTGATCACCGGCCTCTACGTCGGGCCTGTCGCGAAGTTCCTCGACGGCGTCGACTACTCGCTCCTGGTCGGCCTTCCGGTGGCCGGTGCGCTGTACCGGGCCTTCGCACGGAGCCTCGACCTGGCGACCGAGCGCCGGATGGTGCGGGAGGAGGGGCTGCTGACGGAACTCCACTGAGCTGATCCACCCCGGTACGTACGGCTCGGCACATCCGCGCCGGCGAGCCGCTCTTCGAAGCCGAGGGGCGCCGGACGCCGAGAGGGCGCCGAGCCGAGTCAGACCGGCGGAGGTGCCGTCGACTCGCGGAGGATCACGCGGCCCTCCACCCGGATCCGGGACGGCTCGGCGGGGCTGTCTCCGTTGAGCCGGGACAGGAGCACCTGCGCGGTGATCATGCCGATCTCGTGCAGGGGGTGGGCGAACGCGGTGACGGGCGGCCGGCAGATCTCGAACCAGTCGGCGTTGCCGAACGCGACGAAGGACAGCCGGCCGGGGACGTCCAGGCCGAGGGCGTCGGCCTCGCGCAGTGCGCCCAGCGCGAGATCGCTGCTGGAAGCGAACACCGCGGTCGGCGCGGGCCGCAATTCCATCAGGCGCCGCAACGCCTCGGCGCCCCACGCCGCCGTGTGCTCGCGCGCCATGACGTACTGCTCGGGAAGCCCGCCCTCGCCCAGGGCGGCGCGGGCGCCGGCGACGCGTTCGCGGGCATTGCTGAACCCGGGGTCGCCGGCGATGACCGCGATGCGTTCATGTCCGAGCGACCGCAGGTGGTCCATCAGGGCTGCCGAGCCGTCGGCCTCGGCGCATTGGACGCTGCCCCGCCTCGGCCGGGGACTTGAAGAACAACGATGGCCCCCACCCGGTGAGGGCAGGGGCCATCGGAGCGGCGGAGGGTGGTACTAGACCGGGCTGCCGGGCTTGCCGGAGTCCTTGGACTTCACCGGGCCCGACCACGGGGTGAGGGAGGAGTAGACGCACAGCGCCTCGCGGTCGTCGAACAGCCACCAGCGGCCCTGGCTCGGGTAGAAGTACCCGATCATTCCGTCCTCGGGGAGGTCGGCGGAGCTCGCCCGGTCCTGGCACATCCGGCGCGCGCTCGCCTCGACGCTCGCGACGCCGGGGTAGGAGCCGTTGCCGGGGAGCGTCACCGAGGCGAAGACCTCCAAGCGGTGCGGCTGGGCGCACGGGACGACCTGGTAGTGGTCCGACCCGCTCCGGTACGTGTGGATGTCGCCGACGGCGCAGTCGCCCGCCTGCAGGTACCAGGAGCCGGCCCGCCCCGCGACGACCGGGTGGCCGTCGGCGCCGCGCGTCGGGCCCGACGTCAGGTCGTGGTACGCGAAGGCCATGATGCCGCCGAGCATGGCGACGAAGAGGGTCCAGGTGACGGAGAACATCAGGCCGACGGCGGCGAAGCCGAAGCCGCCCTGCCGGCGGCGGAAGATCCGGCCGAACGAGCCGAGGGCGAGGCCCATCGACACCAGCGACAGCGGCGGGAGGAACCCGATGAGCCCGAGCACGAAGGAGGCGACGGCCATCCCGCTGACCTTGGCCTTCGGCTGCGGGACGAAGGGCGGCGGTACGGGGGCGCCGGGCGCGCCGGGCACGTACGGCGGCCAGGCCTGCTGCCCGGGGACCGGTCCGAACTGCCGCCCGGCGGCGAGGCCGGCGCCGGCCGGGCCGGTGGTGTACGGGTTGGCGTTGACGTCCGGAGCGGCGGCCGGGCCGGTGGTGTACGGGTTGGTGGCGTACGGGTTGGCGTTGACGTCCGGAGCGGCGGGCTGCGCGGGCACTGCGGCGGCGGGCCGGGCGTCCGCAGGCTCCGGCTCGGCGCTCGGCTTCGGTTCGACGTCGGGGGCCGGCTGGGCGGCCGACGGACCGGTGGCGGGTTCGGCGGACGGGTCGTCAATGGGCCGTGACACGGTGGCTGCTTTCCCCGGGGCGGTTCGGTGGGCGAAGGGCCCGCTCCCGGCGGGCCGCCCGGCGAATATAGCCGATGATCAGACTGCCGCTCACCCGAGATCCTCGGTAGGCGAAGGACCGGCCGAGGGACCGGGCCCCCGAAGGCGTCGTCAGCCCTCGAAGTCGTAGCACTCCCAAGGCACGACGAACGTGCCCGGTGCCACGAAGGCCTCGGGAATCCCGACCAGCCGGAGAAACGATTCGCCGCTGTCGTCCTCCGGCCCGTGCTCCACCTCGACGGCAGGGACGCCGAGGAACCCGCGCTCGAAGTGCAGCTCCGCGCGCACCGGCCGGGCCGGAGGCCGTCCGGTCAGGACGCCGAACACGCCCACGCCGTCCGCGTCCGCGTCCACCACCTCGCGGACCTCGAACCGCCAGTGGTCGGCGGCCAGCGCCAGGAGCCGACGGCCGTCGTCGCGGTGGAGCACCAGGACGTCCCGCCGGGCCCGGACCAGGTCGGCGATCACGCAGCACGCCTGGAGGCCGGGCAGGCCCGGGGCGCCGACCCGGCCGAAGTCGGGGTCGGGGAAACGATTCAGCAGCGTCTGGAGCAGGTCCAGCGCGGCTGAGGCGGCCCGCCGGTGGCCGTGTTCGACGACGTCCAGCAGGATCGGCACCGCGAGCTCGGCGGCCGGGTACACCGTGCCCTCGAAGTCGTCGGTGATGGCGCTGTCCAGCAGCCTGGTCATCCCGCGCGAGGCCTGGTTGAGCGTGGTCGCGGCGGCCAGGGCCCGCAGGTTCACCGCCGTGTCGGCAGTGTAGGGGTCCCGGCGGTGCGGGTGCGCCTCCCAGTCGACGGCGTCGATCGCTTCGAAGATCGCTTCCAGGTCCACGCGCGGCATCCTGCCAGACGCCCGGGCCGCCCCCGTACGGGTTTTCAGCGCGAGTGCGACGCCAGGCTCAGCATCAGGTGCGCCGACTCCGGGTGCTGGAAGTCCGAGTGGGCGCCCGCCGGTGCCAGCCGGGTCGCCGGGCCGCCCCGGTACACCGCGCTGGCGTCGATGTTCACGATCGGGTGGTCCAGTACGTCGTGCGGGTACGGCGAACCGGCCGGGCGCAGCAGCGTGGAGAACTGGTGCACCGGCGCCACGCCCGTGCCGGAGTGGCCGATGCCCGGCCGCCCTTCGGCCCGCAGGTGCCAGAAGCCGGTGGCGCGGTCCCAGCGGGAGTGGGTGAGCACGAGCGGCCCGCGCAGCGGCGCGGCGTGGGCCGGCCTGCGGTCGGACTCGGGGAACAGCCGCGGGAACAGCCGGGAGAAGGCGTCGCGGGGCGCGGCCATCTGGAAGACCAGCGCGCTGTCCACGGTGAACGGCCGCGCCGGATCGCCCGGCCGGCTCCAGCTCAGGACCCGGGGCCCGGCGGGCCGCTCGGCCGCGTGCTGGACGGCCTCGCACAGGAACCGCCCGCCGAAGGAGTGCCCGACCAGGTGCAGGTACTGGCCGCTGCGGTTGGCCAGCACGGCGGGGTCGGCCGGGTGGCCGCGGTCGGCGTCGAGGTAGCCGAGCAGGTGGCCGAGCACGTACCCGGCCTGGCCGCGGCCGGGCGCGCTCATCGCGTGTGCCCGTTCACGGACGCGGCGGTACCCGCCGAGCGAGGGCAGGCTCGACGACGGCCAGCGCACCACGACGCACCACGGCCGGTACCCGCGCTCCAGGCCCGGGTAGGCGCCCGGGCGGGCCCGGTGCAGGTCGGCGGCGCGCGAGAGCAGCGCCGTGGCCGCGCGGTCCGCCGCGGCGGGACTGGTCTGCCAGCCGTGGACGTACACGTAGATGTCGGTGGCCCGCTCCGGCACGCGCACGTGCCGGGCGAGGTGCTCGGCGACGCGCGCCTCGGGCACCGGGGTCCGGGTGCCGGGGACGAGCAGCCGACCGTTCTCGTCGAGGTCCACGGTGACGGGCCGGACGGACGGCGGGGTCGGGCGGCGGGTCACGGCGTGAGCTCCAGGATGCTGTCGATGCCGCAGTGCAGGGAGTAGGTGAGCGCGAGCGGGTTGCCGTGCTCGCGGGCGAAGCGCCGGACGAGGGTTTGGGTGATCTCGCCCGCGGTCAGCCCGCCGGTCAGGTAGAGGTCGAGGAAGGCGAACGCGTACTCGGCGGCGAACACCTGCGGGATCTCGATCTGCGGCCCGAGCACGCCCTCCGCCCCGAGGTCGACCAACGCCCGCCCCAGGTGTTCGAGTTCGCCTTCCGCGGACTGCCCGGTGTGGCAGGCGTTCAGGAGGACGAAGGGCCGGAACATCGCCTCCGGCGCGTCCAGGTGCCGGCGCCGGTGGCGGCGCACGAGGTCGGCGTCGATGTGCCGGTCGTCGGAGAGGCGGACGGCGAGCTGCTTGAAGGCGGAGCCGTCGGCGACGAACTGGCCGTGGCACCAGAAGTACATGACGTCCTCGTCCAGCACCGCGCGCGACAGGGCGTCGAGCAGGCCGCGGGACTCGGTGCGGACGGTGAGGTGCGAGCGGTCCTCCAGCAGCTTGCGGACCTCGGGGGCGCGGCCGATGGATTCGAGGGTGTCGTCGGTGTTGAGGCTGGTGACCGGCCGGGGCCGGGCCGGGTGGGGCGGCTGGATCGGCGGGTAGGCGGCCCCGGTCTGCTCGATCTGGTGCCGGTGGCCGAGGAAGTCCGCCCACGGGTCCGGGCGGCCGTCGGGGCCCGGTCCGCCGTCGACGGCGAGCATCGGCCACGGCAGGTGCAGGTCGGAGTCGAAGCTGATCCGGAGCGGGCCGTGCTCGGTGAGCGTCCGGTTGAGGTACTCCCGGAAGACGGTCAGCTCCCGACCGGGTCCGTCGAGCATCGTCTCCAGGAAGTACCGCCCCTCCTCGGCGAGTTCGGCCGCCCGGCCCTCGGCGACGGGGCGCAGGTGGGACACGTCGACGGCGGAGGCGAACGGGTAGTCGTCGGGCATCCCGAAGTCGTCGACCGTCGCGTAGCGGACCAGCTGGTCGCGCCAGGCCGTGCGCAGCCGGGCGGCCCTGGCGAGGAGCTTCGTGCCCGTGACAGCGAGCTCCGCGCGGTGCGGGCGGGTGCGCGGGGTGCGCTCGCCGGGCCGGAACGCGTGGACGTCCAGGGTGTCGTCGCGCCGGCGGCGCAGCGAGACGATGAGGTCGAGCGGGAGCGGGTCCTCGGCGTCCTCGGGGTTCCTGGCGTCCCTGGCGTCGTCGGCTTCTCGCGGACTGCGCTGGCGGGGAAGCCGGGTGAAGTTCGCGGAGGGGTTCTGCCGGATCTCGACGAGGAGCTCCTGGGGCACGTGCGTCACTCCTGCGTGGACTGGGGATCGGGGAGGCCGTGGACGGGACCGGGCAGCGGCACGTCCACGACGGCGGTGAGGTCCTGGAGGGCGGCGCCGTGGCCCGCGTCGTACACGGTGATCCGCACCCGGTGCCGCCCCGGCACGGCGGGCGTCAGCGCCAGCACGGCCGGTTCGCGGCCGGGCGCGTAGGCGGCGACCGGCGGTTCGAGCGCGGCGTCCGAGGCGACGGCGGCGACGAGCCGCAGGTCCGGCAGCTCGCGGGGGTCGGCGCCGGGCGCGTCGGGCTCAAGCCGCAGTTCGAGCCGCACGGTGGTGCCGGGCGCGGGCTCGTCGAGCAGCGTGAGCCGGGGGTGCCAGGCGCTGCGGGACACCGTCACGGCCGTTCGCCGGGCCCGTCGTGCGGGGAGCGGCTGGTCGGGCACGGCGGTGAGGGCGGGAGGCTCCGCAGAACCGTGCAGCCTCGCCCGGGTCTCGATGGCCAGCGGGTGTTCGGGGCCCATGACGGCCTCCCGCCCGGCCCGGACGGCGTCGAGCAGCTCCTGCGCGGCCTCCGGCCGGCCCGCCCCGGCGAGGGCTCGGGCGAGGCCGACGGCGAGGGTGGGGTAGTGGCCGACCACGCGGGGCCGCTCGGCCCCGACGGACAGGGCCCGCTCGTCGAGCCGCCGGTGCCCGTCGGCCAGCAGGGTGACGGCGCTCCGGCTGTTGGGCGGCAGGAGGTCCGCGACGACGCCCGCGTAGACGCGGACGGCCCCGGCGTGGTCCCCGGCGCGGAGACGGGCGTACGCGAGGCTCTGGCGGATGCTCAGGGTGCCCGGGTGGCGGGGGCCGTGCGCCTCGGTGGTTTCCTCGGCGAGTTCCTCCAGGAGGACGACGGCGCGCAGCGGGCGGGGGCCGTCGGCGAGGACGAGGCCCTGGATCTCGCGGGCCAGGAGGGCGCGGGGGTCGGTCGGGTCCAGGGTCTCGCGCGTGCGGGCGACGAGCTCCGCCGCCAGGAGCGTGGCGGCCTCCTGGTCGCCGTTCGCCCGGTGCGCGAGCGCGAGGTTGCCCTCCGTCCCGAGGACCATCGGATGGGCGGCGCCGAGGTGCCGGGCCGCGTCGGCGGCCAGGGCGGTGTAGTCGGCCACGGCGGCTTCAGCGCTACCGGCGCTACCGGCGCTACCGGCGAAACCGGCGTCACCGGCCAGGAGCCGGGCGTCGGCGAGGTCGCGGCGCGTCATCAGCACCTGGAGGCTGCCCTCGCCGAGGGCCAGGGTCGCGGCGCCGAGGACGTCCTCGTAGCAGGCGACGGATTCGGCGTAGCGCCCGGCGTCGCAGTGGTTGAGCGCGATGCTGTCCCAGGCGTCGAGCGTCAGGGGGTGCCCGGCGCCGAGGGCGCGGACGCGGCCGGACCTGACGTGCTCGAAGACGGCGGCGGCGCGGTCGTGCTGCCAGGCGCGGCGGAGTCCGTGGCCGAGCGACTCGGTGGCGGCGAGGGCGTCCGGGTGGTCGGGCCCAAGGACGCGGGCGTGCGCGGCGACGACGGCCTCGCGTTCGGCGATCGCCGCGCGCTTGCGGCCGGCCAGGTTGAGGGCCTGGGCGAGGCCGCGGCGCTCGTCGAGGGTGTCGGGGTGGTCGGGGCCCTGGATCCGGGTCCGGTCGGCGACCAGCGCCTCGTACAGCTCGACGGCCCGGTCGGCCTCGCCGAGTTCGCGCCGGGTCCGGGCGATCGCGCGGCGCAGGTCGAGGGTGGCGGGGTGCTCGGGGCCCTGGATCCGCAGCCGGTCGGCGAGCAGCGCTTCCCGGTCGTCCAGGGCCTGACGGATCATCCCCGCCTCGTGGCGGGCGAAGGCGAGGTTGGCGCGCTCGGTCAGCGTGGCCGGGTGGTCCGGGCCTAGGACGCGGATGCGGTCCTGGAGCAGCTCCTCGATGAGCCTGGCGGCGAGGCGCCTGTCACCCGCTGCCTGGTGCGTCGAGGCGAGCAGGTACCGGGTGCCGAGCGTGCTCGCGTGGTCCGGCCCGTCGAGGCGCAGCCGGTCGGCGAGCAGGGCCTCGCACAGCTCCGTCGCCCGCCCGAAGTCGTTCGTCACCCGGTATTCGACCGCGAGCCACCACCGGTCGCCGAGCGCCCCCGGGTGGTCGGCACCGAGGACGCGGGCCCGGTCGGACGCCAGCGACTCGAAGAGGGCGATCGCGCGCCGGTGGTCGCCGGCCTCCTGGACGAACCAGGCCAGGGTGAACCGGGCGCCGAAGGTGTCCGGGTGGTCCGGGCCCACGAGCCGGGTCCGGGCCGCGACGAGCTCCTCCGCGATGTCCCGGGCACGGCGGTGGCTCCGTGCGGCGGAGCAGGCCCAGGCCAGGCCGGAGCGGGCCTGGAGCGTTTCGTGGTGGTCGGGGCCGTGGTTGCGGGCGTTGTCGGTGACGAGGGCGTCGAAGAGTTCGAGGGCGCGGGCGTGGTCGTCGGCGAGGCGGTGCGCCGTGGCCTGCCACCAGCGATTGGTGAGCGTTTCGTGGTGGTCGGGGCCGTGGATCCGGGTGCTGTCGGCGACCAGGGCCTCGAAGAGTTCGAGTGAGCGGGCGTGGTCGACGGCCACCTGGTGTGCGTGGGCCTGCCACCAGCGGATGCCGAGCGTGGTGGGGTGGTCGGCGCCGAGGACGCGGGTGCCGATGGTGACCAGCGTCGGGTAGAGGGCGAGCGCGCGGTGGTGCTCGCTCGTGACCGTCAGGCAGCGGGCGAGGGCCAGGAGGTCGCCCAGGGTGGCGGGGTGGTGCGGGCCCTCGACGCGCGCCCGGTCGGCGGCCAGCTCCTCGTACAGCCTGACGGCCGTGCGGGGGTCGTCGGTGTCCCGGTGTGTCGCGGCGAGCCAGTGCCGGGCGTCCAGGGTGTCGGGGTGGTCGGGGCCCAGCACGCGGGTGCGGTCGGCCACCAGCCCGGTGTAGACCGCCAGAGCGCTGCGGTGGTCACCCACGCGCTGGTGTGCGGTGGCCAGCCAGTAGAGGCTGTCGAGGGTGTCGGGGTGGTCCGGCCCCTGGATGCGGGCCGCGTCGGCCGCGAGCGCCGTGAGCAGCGTGAGCGCGTGACGGTGGTCCCCCGCCTCCCCGTGGGCCAGCGCCTGCCAGCGGCGGGCACCGAGGGTGTCGGGGTGGTCCGCCCCCTGGACCCGGGTGCGGTCCTCGACCAGCGCGTCGCACAGGTCGGCCCTGCGCCGGTGGTCGCCGGCGGCGCCGCAGGCCTGCGCGAGGCCCAGGCGGGCGTTGAGCGTCTCCCCGTGGTCCGGGCCGTGGACGCGGGCGTGCTCCTCGACCAGCCGTTCCCACTCCGCGAGCGCCGCCCGCGGACGACCGGCGGCCTGCAACGCCCAGGCGAGGCGGTGGCGTTCGGCGAGGGTGTGCGGGTGGTCCGGGCCGTGGAGCCGGATGCGGTCGGCCACCAGCCGCTCCCGCTCCGGCAGTTCCTGCGCGGCCGGCCCGGCGAGGCGCAGTGCGAACGCGAGGTCGCCGCGCTCCTCCAGGACGTCCGGGTGGTCCGGCCCCTGGACGCGCTCGCGGTCCTGCACCAGCGCGCGGTGGAGCTCGACCGCCCGCCGGTAGCGGCCCGCCTCGCGGTGCGCGCGGGCGAGTCCGGTGCGGGCGGCGAGCGTCTCGGGGTGGTCGGGGCCGAGGGAGCGGCCGTAGTCGGCGACGGCCTCCGTGTACTCCGCGAGGGCCGCGGCCGGGCTGCCCGCGTCGCTGCGCGCGAGGGCGAGGCGGCAGCGGGCGGCGAGCGTCTGCGGGTGGTCCGGGCCCTGGACGCGCGTGCGGTCGCGCACGACCGCCTCGTAGCCGGCCACCGCCGCCGGGTGGTCGCCGGCGACGGCGTGCGCGGCGGACAGCCAGCCGCGGCTCGTCAGCGTGTCGGGGTGGTCCGGGCCCAGCACGCGGGTGCGGTCGGCCACCGCCTCCTCGTACAGGGCGACGGCCAACCGGTGCTCGCCCGCCGTCAATTGGGCGAAGGCCAGGCCGATCCGGCGGGTCAGCGTGTCCGGGTGGTCGGGGCCGAGGACGCGGGCGGCGTCGGCCAGCACGCGCTCGAACTCGGCCACCGCCTCCGCGTGCCGCCCGGCCACCTGCAGCGCGTACGCGAGGCCCGCCCGGCTGGACAGGGTGTCCGGGTGGTCGGCGCCGAGCACCCTGGTCCGGTCCGCCACGACCGAGCCGAACTCCTCGACGGCCAGGGCGTGCTGGCCCGACCGCCGGTACGCGTGGCCGAGCGTGTTGCGGTCGCCGAGCACCGCCGGGTCGTCCGGGCCGAGCAGGTGCAGGCGGTCCGCGATGACGGACCGTGTCAGCGCGATGGCCCGGGCCGGATCGCCGGTGCGCGCGTGCAGCTCGGCGAGCCGGCCGCGGGTGGCGACCGTGTCCGGGTGGTAGGTGCCCAGCAGCCGGGCCTGGCCGTCCGCCAGTGCCGTCACCAGCGGCAGCGCGAACACCCGCTGCGCCTTGTCGGTGAACTCCTCCGCCGCCAGCCGGTAGAGCGCGACCGTCCGCGCCGTCGGCCGCTCGGACGGGCCGGTGGCGGCCAGCTCGCGGATGTGCGGCAGCAGCGCCCGGCGGATCCGCGGGTCGGACGCCGGCCACAGCCGCGCCGCCGCCTCGGCGAGCTGCTGCTCGGCGCGCTCACGCATCCGCCGCCCGCCGTCCGCGGTGCGCAGCACGCTCTGCAGCAGCCGGTGCACGGCGACCGTGGACGTGCCGAGGGTGATCAGGTTGTAGTCGGCGAGCAGCCGGAGCCCGGCCGCGACCTCGTCCGGCCGGCGCGCGCCGAACGGCACCAGCGCCTCGCGCGGCAGCGCCTCGGGGGCGTACCAGGCGAGGGTGCGCAGCAGCTCGACGGCGAACGGCGCGGTGGTCTGGACGGTGTGCAGCGTCGTCTGCCACAGCCGCGCGACCGTCTCGACGGTGGACGGGCGGGTGCCCGTGCTGGGGCCGGTGGAGCGCAGCAGGCGGCGGCGGTAGGCCGCGAACGTGGTGCGGGTCTGCTGGACGAACGCCCCGGCCTGGGCGAGGGCGAGCGGCAGGTGGCCGAGCTCGTCGGCGAGCGAGCGGGCCTCGGCCTGCTCGTCGGCGTCCACGGCGCTGCCCGGGTAGGCGGTGTCGCACAGCAGCCGGGCGGCCTCGGGCCCGTCGAGCACGTCGATCCGCACCCGCCGGATGCCCGGGTGCCAGCCGCTCGCGCGCCGGCTGGTGACGAGCTGGTGGCCGCAGCCGAGGAGGCGGCCGAGGTAGGGGGTGAGGTGGAGCGGGTCCTCGGCGTTGTCGAACACGAGCAGCCAGCGGTCGTGCGCGCGCAGCCAGGCCAGCGCCCACTCGACCTGCTGGCCCGGGGAGGCGGTGAGCGCCCACGACGGGTACAGCTGGACGGCGAGGTCCGCGAAGGCCTCGGCGAGCTGCTCCTCGGACTCGGCGGTGATCCACCAGATCAGCCGGTAGTGGTCGGCGTGGGCGTAGGCGTAGTGCAGGGCGAGCGTGGTCTTCCCGACGCCGCCGAGGCCGTGGAGCGTGGTGGCCTGGGTGACGAGCCCGCTGCCGTCGCCGTCCGCGAGCGCCTCGCCGATGGCCTGGAGCGCGGCGTCCCGCCCGACGAAGCCGCCGCCGGAGCGCGGGGGGAGGTTGTGCCAGGGCGGGGGGGCCTCGACGCTGCGCGCGGCCCGCGGGGCGGCGGGCGGCAGGACGACGCTGCGCTGCTCGGTGTGCGGGTTGACGGCGGTGGTGGAGGGCGCGGACGGGCGGCGGCGCTGCTCGAACGCGTCGTGGTCGGGCAGGCCGCCCTCGGGCCGGGCGTGCGTCGTCATCGACATGATCACCGTGCTGCCCACCCCCCCGTTGACGTTTGCTCGCCAACGGTAACGGGAGATCAGCGGGCTGTCAGCGGATTTGGGCAGGTGGGTGATGCGCCGTCAGGCCCTACCGTCAGGCCCCACCGTCACTCCGCACCGTCAGTCCGCCAGCCCCAGTGGGTCCTCGGCGCCGTCGAGCAGTTCCGGGCCGTTGGAGCGCACGCTGTTGACGGCCGTCGACACGGCCCGTACGCGCAGGGCGCCGTCGGCGGGGCGGCGCAGGAGGTGGTGCAGCTCGGTGGCGTCGGTGACGTCCGGGGCGAGCCAGGTGGCCACGTCGTCCGGGGCGATGGTGAGCGGCATGCGGTCGTGGACGCGGCCGGCGGTGTCCGTCGCGTCGGTGGTGATGATGGTCGCGGTGGCGAGCCAGGCGGCGGGGTCGTCCTCGGCGAGGGTGCGGTCGCGCCAGAACTCGTACAGCCCGGCCATCAGCATCACCGAGCCGGTGCTGAGGAAGTACGGCTGCTTGAACTTCTTGCGGTCGGCCTCCGCCGGGACCTCGCGCCACTCGAAGTAGCCGTCCGCCGGGATCACGCACCGCCGGGCGGTGAAGGCCTTGCGGAAGGCGGGCTTCTCGTGGACGGTCTCCGAGCGCGCGTTGATCATGCGGGCGCCGCCGGAGACGTCCTTGGACCAGGACGGGACGAGGCCCCACCGCAGCGGCCGGAACTGCCGCAGCAGCTCGCCGGTCTCGCGGTCGACCCGTTCGAGCACCGCCGGGACGGGGTCGGTCGGGGCGACGTTCCAGCTCGGGGCGAGGGCCTCGGCGGGGTCCCAGCGGAGCTCGCCGAGCAGGCCGACGAGGTCCTGGGGCGTGGTGGTGGAGACGAAACGGCCGCACATGCTCCCCACCCTGCCACTCCCGACCGACAAACGCCCTCACCTCCCACCCGCTTCAGGCGGCGACCGTGGCCATGGCCTCCGCGGAGGCGTCGAACGGCGCGGTGCGCCCGGCAGCGGCGAACGCCGACCGGGGACCTGCCCCGGGTGGTCCGTGCGGTCGAATCTGCCGGTGGGTCGTGCCGGGACGTTCCGGGCGACGGCAGGGCCGAGGTTATGAATGAGCCGCCCGCCCCCTCATGAACACCGACTTCAGGAGCCACACGAATGCGCCCTGTGAGAACGGCCTGCCTCGGCACGGCCGCCGCGCTGGTCACCCTCCTCGCCTCCGCCCCCGTCGCGACGGCCGCGACGAACACCGAATCGCCCGTCCCCCAGGCCCGCGACCGGGTCATCACCCTCATCGGCCGCCTCGCCCAGCAGTCGTTCTTCCCCGTCAACCCCGGCGGCGCCCCCGCCCAGGGCGACCGGACCGTCTTCCGCTCGGTGCTCTCCGATCTGGACGGCAACCAGGTCGGCGAGACCGGCGGCACCTGTACCACCACCCGCACCGACAACGGCGGCGCGGAGGAGTGCACCGTGACCTACACCCTCCCCGGTGGCCAGATCACCGCCCAGGGGATGGTCTTCGGCAACCTCAACCCGGGCCCGCCGCCGTCGTTCGACAACGCGATCACCGGCGGCACCGGGGACTTCGACCGCGCCCGTGGCTCGATCCACGCGGACACGGTCGCTCCCGGTACGAGGCGCTTCATGATCGACCTCGACCGCTGAACCTCCTTCCCCCCGCCCCCGGGCGGGCGCGCCGCCGCGCCGGGCCCCCAGGGGGGGAGGAGAGCGTTTCGGCGGGATGGTCAGGGCGTGCCGGTCAGTTGCGGGGCGATGCGGTCGGCGAGGCGGTCCAGGTCGAGACCGGCCAGGTAGTCGGTGATCATCTCGCGCACGTTGCCCAAGGTGCTGCCGAGGTTGTCGGCGCGCAGCTGAGTAGGGGCGAGGCCCTCGCGGAAGGTGTCGTGGTCGAGTGCGGAGGCGATCAGTTGGTGGGCGAGGTCGAGCGGGGTCCGCTCGCGTAGGGCGAAGGTCAGGTGGAAGCTCGGCTCCTCGCCGGCGCAGACGGGGGCGTGGACCCATCCCCTTGGGATCACGAGGGTGTCGCCGGGCTCCAGGGTGTAGGTGGCGAACGGGTCGGTGGTGTCCCAGATCTGCTGCATCTCCCGCGTCCATTGGGTCGGGGAGCCGAGGTGGTCGTCCATCGGGTGCTGCACGGTCGGGGCCCACAGCGGCCAGCGCTTTCGGCCGGACATCTGGGCGGCCAGGACGGTGGTCTGGTCCCAGTGGTGGGTCAGGCCGGTCTCCCCGGCGGGCGTGATGATCGCGGAGACGTACAGGGTGTAACCGGTCTCGGCCTGGACCCGGGCACAGAACTCCGCCAGGAACGGTGCGTTCCTCTGAATCTCGCGGAGGTTCACCGTGTGCCCCTCCTCGATGAGGCCGCGCAGCTTTCCGCGACGCATCTGGCCGTTCTCGGAGAAGCGTCCGGGGTGAACGGCCCGGCCGTTCTTGACTGCCGCAGTACGCGAGGGGGCGGTGAGACCGTGGTCGATGTACGAGTTCATCAGGTCCAAGGTGATGGCCTGGTCGAGTGCCGTGTGTTGGCGACGGTAGAGGCGTGGTTCAGTGGGGCAGGCGGCGAGCAGGTCACCGGCGTGGGTGCCGAGAAGCTCGTGCAGAGACAACGTCGTCTCCTCAGGACAATGGGCACTTGATGTCGGGGTGGAACGGCAGGGACGGGCAGCAGATCACGGCGGAGCTCGTGAACCGCAGGTCTTCGAGGTAGTGCGACCACACGACGTCCGAGCCGTGGAGCAGGGTGCGGTGAGCGCACTCCTGGTACCACTCCAGCGACGCGTAGGCCTGTTTTCCATCGGAGCGCCGCAGGGGCGGGAAGTGCTTGTAGACGCTGGTGAGCCAGTCGACGGCCGGGGGCGCGGTGGTCCAGGTGCGCTGGTCGAGGCCTTCGGGACGGCGCAGGAGGTAGTGGCCGGTCATCATGGGCGGAATGGTGCGTTGGGCGAAGGGCAGAAAGGTCTCCTGTGGGTGTGCGTTCATTCCGCTGGGGACGCGCAGGAGATTCATGTCCAGTGATGCGGGTCGGCGCAGGTATTCCAGCTCCATGAGCCTGCGGGATCCGACCCATGGGCCATAGCCGTGCCAGTGTCCATCGCGTTCGGCGAATGCCTCGGGAGTCATGGGTATCCTCCAAGGACTGGGTGGCCGCTCCCAATTAGGGTGGGACGGCCACCCGGCTGTGCGTTGCGAGTTGATCGCCCAGGCGATCGGATCGATCAGATGGTGAGGCCTCGGCTCTGCGCCCACTGGACGACGAAGGTGTCGAGCTCGGTGCCGGTGTAGCGCAGCTGGAGGCCGGCGCCCTCGGGCTTGGTGTCGCCGAGCGCGAACGCATCGGCGACGCCCGTGAGCGGCGCGACGCTGACGCACGACTCGGCCTCGCTGTCGAGGTTGCCGCCGCACTGGGCGGCCAACTCGCCGCCCAGCGCCAGCTCGTAGAGGTTCTTGGTCATGGTTCCTCTTCTCTAAGGGTGATGTCGAGCAGCCACGCAGAGAGCGCGCGGCCACCCGCTGCCGGGCCGGTGAGGCTGCCCGGAAGTCTTGGGCGGGAGGCCGGTGGTGTGTGATCAGCGGACCGGGACGGGGGTGCCGCGGAGGAGGAGGGGGCGGCCGGCGCCGTGTTCCCAGGCGTCCCAGGCGTCGTGGACGCGGAGGGCCTGGTCGGGGGGCATCACGGTGTCCAGGAGGTGGCGGGGGATCCAGTGCAGGGCACGGATGTTCGGCGGTGGGCGGTGCAGGTTGACGGCTTTGGCTTGCCTGGGGGTTACGACGCCGCCCGCGTAGACGAAGTTGATTCCCTCGGGGTATTGGTGCCGGGCCATGTAGTCGACGGTGAGGATCGTCCGGAGGGGGAGGGCGAGCCCGGTCTCGGTCTCCAGGTGGCGGCGGGCGGCGAGGTGGGGCGGCTCGTCGGCCTCGGCGCTGCCGCCGGGGAGCGTGTAGCCGTCCCGGTAGACGGGGTCGACGAGGAGGACGTGGAGTTCGTCCTGCCCGTCGGGGCTGTGGTGGAGGACGAAGGCCTGCTGGCCCAGTCGGCGGGCGGGCGGCTTCCGCATGATGTCGTCGTTCAACGTTGCTCCTTGGGAGAGGAGTTGAGGGGTTGGCGCTCCCCGCCGGAGGAGGCTGCCGGCGGGGAGCGGTTCGGCTCGACAAGGGCTGTACGCCAACGCGCCCTTGGAGCCGGCTTCGCGCTGCGTGTTCTGCGGCAGCAAATCCGGCGGCGGCCAGGGAAGTTAGGTGGAGCGTGGCGAGCAGTAGGAGGCTGCTCGGGCTCACGGCGGCTCTTCCTGGAGCAGTCGACGGTGGGAGCGGGCACCGGAACCGGGCGCGATCTGGCGGGGGTTGAGGACGCTGACCTGGTCGGCCCGGGTGGTCCATTCGACGCCGCCGCCGACCGGGCGGAGGTACATGATGCCGCCGCACTGCTCCATGAAGACCCCCTCGCGAGGCCGGCCGTCGTCGAGGTGCCCGCGGTCGATGACCACTTCGTGGGGGAGGGGGACTTCGGACATGGGGGTGCTCTTGTCCATTAGGGGAACTCCGATCCGTAGTGCGATGACTACCGGGAGTGCCCAATGTCCCCTATGCTCGGCAGGTGTTCAACTTGTCCACACTGCTTGATTGGTAGGACGACTAGCCTTGAACAAACGTGAACTTGAGCCCCAGGCCTCCCCTGCTGCGGAGTTCGGATCCTTCCTTCGCAGGTGGCGAGAGCAGCGAGGCTGGACACAGGAGCATCTTGCGCGGCTGATTGGCTGCACGTCGTCGCACGTCTCAGCGCTGGAAAATGGCCGGCGCAGAGCAACTGCCCCGATCTCGGCAGCGCTTGACAGAGTGTTTGACACATCTGAGGAGGCGGTGTTCCGGCACAAGGCCAGCGACGTCAAGCATGGTGCACTTCTGGCGGGGTTCTCCGAGTTCGTCACCCAAGAAGGCCGGGCTGTCGAGCTGCGTCTATTCGAGGTTGCCCTGATTCCGGGGCTGCTCCAGACAGCGGACTACGCAACGGCCATCGCAGCGGCCGCCGTTCGCCGGGGCAGCATTACCCAGGCGAAGGCGGATGAGCGAGTGCAAGTCCTCATAGACCGACAGGCAATCCTGCGCCGGGACTCGCCGCCCCTTGTCCACGTCGTCATGGATGAGAGCTGCATCCGCCGCCCTGTGGGCGGGGATGCCGTAATGGCAGCTCAGCTTGATCGGCTCGTAAGCTTCGCCAACGAGCCCACTGTGCGGCTGCAGATCGCCCCGTTCACGCTCGGCGAGGACCGGGCCTTCGATCTTCCGGTTTCCATCCTGACATTGCCGGATCGATCGCTCATGTCCTATGCGGAGAGTGCGCACCAGGGCCGCCTGGAGCGGGAAACCAACGCGGTGACGGCGGGGCTGACGGCCTACTATCAGCTACAGACCCATGCTTGTTCACAGGCGGACTCGGTGGCGATGATCCGCGAGCTACGGAGGCAACTATGACGCCCCTCGAATGGTTCAAGTCCAGCTACAGCAGCAATGGCGGACAGTGCATAGAGGTATCCAGCAGCGTGCCTGGCGCGGTCCCTGTCCGTGACTCCAAGGACCCCCAGGGCCCTGCGCTGGCCTTCCCTGTCGAGGCCTGGTCCGCCTTCGTCGCCGCCGTTCGCTCTGGCGAGTTCGGCGAGGTCTGACGCTCCGCGTTGCCGAGCCCCTACCTAATCGGGTAGGGGCTTCTTGCTGCTTGGCTGCTGCAGCCTGATGCTTGTTGGTGGTGATCCGCGAGCTACGGAGGCAACTGTGACGCCCCTCGAATGGTTCAAGTCCAGCTACAGCAGCAACGGCGGCGAGTGCATCGAGGTCGCGGCCAACTGCGTTCGCACTGTTCCCGTTCGTGACTCCAAGGACCCTGACGGTCCCGTGCTGGCCTTCCCTGCCGAGGCCTGGTCGGCCTTCCTCATCGCTCTCCGCTTGGGGGAGTTCGGCGAGGTCTGATGCGGCGGGTTAGTGCGATAAGCACCCTTCCGGCGATGGGCAGTTGACCGACCACCCCGCGTGTTACGTTCCGAATCAAACAGCAAACAGGTGACCCCGGCAGCGCGCCAACGCTCCGGGGTCCGGCACCAGGAGTCAGAGCTCCCATGCGCATCCATCGTACCGAACAGGTACGGCACTTCACCGTTCTTCCCAACGCCGTCCTCCAGTACCGCAAGCTCAGCTACACCGCCCGCGGCCTCCTCGCCGACCTCCTCTCCCGCCCCGACGGCTGGCGCGAGGACGGCCGCCACATGGCCGCCACCAGCCCCCAAGGCCGTGGCGCCGTCCGCAAAGCCCTCAAGGAGCTCACCGACGCCGGCTTCTACCGCGTCGAGACGATCCGCCTGCCCGACGGCACCCTCCGCAGCGAGTCCCACGTCTACGACACCCCCTGGCCTTCCCCTCCGGGTGCCACCCGTCCGGCGCCCGGTGGCCCGGCTGTCGGTCGCACAGGCAGCCCTCCCGTAAAGAACCGGCAGCAAGAACCCACCCTCCCCGCGAATCCGGCTGCCGACGAGCAGACCCGACAGGCAGTGGCCGCCCTGTTCCGGGCGATCCGCCCCGAGCCCCGCCTCCGCCTCGGCCAGGCCGAAGCGGAGATGCTGGCACCCCTCGTTGCCCAGTGGCTGGAGCGAGGCAGCACCCCGAGCGACCTCGCCCAAGCCCTCCTCGCCGGCCTGCCGAACCCGATCCACTCCGCCGCAGCCGTGCTCCGCTACCGCCTGGAGCACAAGATGCCGCCCTGCCGCGCCCCGGAACGCCCGCCAGCACCCCGGTACGCCGAGTGCGCGGAATGCCGCGACCCCGTCCCCCGCCCGGGCCTCTGCCGCACCTGTAGCGGCCTTCGAGCGGTCGCCGTCTGCCATAGCGTCGGCGCCACTCGTGCCCGTACGGCACCGAGAAGCGCCCCCAGCGCGCCGCCCAGCCCCCGTCGGCCGGCGGGCTCGCGTCCGTGATGCGGGCGACCGCCGACTCCGCTTCTGCACAGGAAGTCGGCCGGACCGACTTCCTGTGCTGTGGGGGTGCGGCCCGTTCGGAGCGCCGTCCGGCCGCTGTCGGCGGGCGGGCTCGCGTGCGTGCTGGAGGTGGCGGGTGGGAGGGCGAGGACTGGCCTTCGTTTCTGCGTGGGAAGTCGGCTCGGTCGACTTCCTGTGTAGTGGGGCGCCGCGTTCAGTGTGCCGTCCGGCCGCTGTTGGCGGGCGGGCGCGCGTGCGTGCTGGAGGCGGGGGTGGCGGGCGGCCGCTGAGTTCCCTTCCGCGTAGGAAGTCGGTCCGGTCGACTTCCTGCGCAGTGGGGGTGCCGCTGCGTTCAGTGTGCCGCCCAGCCCCCGTCGGCTGGCGGGCTCGCGTCCGTGATGGAGGTGGCGGGTGGGAGGGCGAGGACTGGCCTTCGTTTCTGGACTTCCTGTGCAGCGGGAGCGCCGCCGCGCTCAGTGCGCCGTCCAGCCGCCGTCCACCGGCAGGCTCGCGCCCGTGATGTAGGAAGCAGCCGGCGTGCAGAGCCAGAGGGCCAGCGCGGCTACTTCGGAGGGCTCGATGAGCCGCTTGATAGCCGTGCGGTCGAGCATGATCCGCTCGACCACCTCCTCCTCCGGGATGCCATGCGCCTCCGCCTGGGCAGCGATCTGCTTCTCCACCAACGGAGTCCGGACGTACCCCGGGTTGATGCAGTTGCTCGTGACCCCGTACGGTGCCGCCTCCAGCGCGACCGTCTTGCTGAGCCCCTCCAACCCGTGCTTCGCCGTCACGTACGCGGACTTGAACGCGCTGGCCCGCAGGCCGTGGACGGACGACACGTTCACGACGCGGCCCCACCCCCGCGCGTACATGTGGGGCAGGGTGCGTCGCAGGATGCGGAACGGGGCCTCCACCATCACGCGTTGGATGAGGGAGAAGCGCTCGGGTGGGAACTCGTGGACGGGGGCGACGTGTTGGAGGCCGGCGTTGTTGACCACGATGTCGGCGTCGGCCGGCAGGGCGTCGACGGCCGCCGGGTCGGCGAGGTCCGCGACGACGGCGAGTCCGCCGATCCGGGCCGCGAGCTCCCGGGCCGGTTCGGCCGCCAGGTCGACGACGTAGACCCGGGCGCCGGCCCCGGCGAGGGCCTCGGCGCAGGCCCGGCCGATGCCCGAGGCGGCGCCGGTGACCAGGGCCGTGCGGCCGTCGAGCGGGCGGGCTGTAGTGGTGTCCATGGGCCAGAACGGTAGGAATCCGGCGGCTCGCCTCCCATGTGCCGGGGCACTACAGCATGCTGATGGACGGTGGTGGTCACCACTATGACGGTCGATCGACGGTTCGACCCTGGAAGTCCAAACCCATCCTGTCCCGGCTTCCCCACAATGGGCGCGGTTGCTTCACCCGTTCGGAGGATTGCTCGGTCAGATCCACCCATAGCGCCCGAATGCTCGCTACATTCACGCCGATTCCCGACAGGGGGCGCCGCCACAGGCAGCCGAAGCGCTGGTAGAGCCCGGTGCGGCGTCCGAGAGGTGTTGACTGATATGCCCCAACGGCCTGCAACCGACAGCCCGGCGTACGGACCGCTCGACCCGCTCGACCAGCACCGCGGTCCGGTCGGCCGGGCCCTTCCGGACGCCCCTGACGCCCTGACCGCCCACGCCCCGGCCGCCGACGAGCTGCGGCTGCCCGAGCAGGCCATGCCCGACCGGCACCAGCCCGCGACACCCACGGCCGTCGCGGGCACCGCGACGGCGACCGCCACGGCCACCGCGACCGCCACGGCCACCGCGACCGCCGCGACCGCCGCGCCCCCGGCACCCGCCGCCGGCCACCCTGGCGGCCACGCGGGCCACTCCGGTCCGGCCCCGCAGAACGGCCACCTGGCGGCGCTGATCGAGGAGGCCGGCTTCTCGCACGCCGGCCTGGCCCGCCGGGTCGACCAGCTCGGCCTGGAGCACGGCCTCGACCTGCGCTACGACAAGACCTCGGTCACCCGCTGGCTGCGCGGCCAGCAGCCGCGCGGCGCCACGCCCGCGCTGATCGCCGAGGTCTTCACCCGCCGCCTCGGCCGCCGCCTGACCGCCCAGGACCTCGGCCTGGACGCCTGCGCCCCGGTCTACGCGGGCCTGGAGTTCGCCGAGACACCGCAGGAGGCGGTGGACATCGTGGCGAGCATGTGGCGCAAGGACAACGGCCCGCAGTCCGAGCTGCGCCGGATCGCCTTCACCCCGGCCGGCCTGGTCGTCCCCAGCCGGGACTGGCTGATCGGCCGCACCGATGAGCGCGTCGCCCGGGACGGCTCCACGCTGGCCCGCCCGGACGCCGCCACCGGCCCACCGCCCGCGGGCCCGCCGACGGCCAACGCGCCCGGTGCGGCGGCCCTGGGCCCGGCACGCGGACCGGTCCCCGGCGGCCCAGGCCCGCGCCCGGCTGCCACGGCCGCCGCGCTCAGCCGCGTCCCCACCCAGAGCCGCCGCCCGCCCGCGGCCGTCGAGCCCCCGTACGCCGACCCGGCCCGCGAGCAGCGCCCCGCCCTGCGCGTCGGCCGCGGCGACATCGCCGCCATCCGGGCCGTCGGCGACCTCTTCCGCGCGCTCGACCACGCCTACGGCGGCGGCCACGCCCGCCAGGCGCTGGTGCGCTACCTGGAGAGCGAGGCCGAGCCGATGCTGCGCGGCCGCTACGGCGAGCAGATCGGCCGCGCCCTGTTCGGCGCGGTCGCCGACCTCACCAGGCTGGCCGGCTGGACGTCCTTCGACATCGCCGCCCACGGCCTCGCCCAGCGCTACTTCGTCCAGGCGCTGCGCCTGTCCCAGGCCGCGGGCGACCGCGCCCTCGGCGGCTACGTGCTGGTGACGATGAGCCAGCAGGCCGTCCACCTCGGCCACGGCCGGGAGGCGGTCCAGCTGGCCCGGGTCGCCCAGCAGGGCGTGGGCACCGCGGTGCCGCCCGTCGTCCAGTCGCTGCTGCACGCCGCCGAGGCGCGCGGGCACGGCCTGCTGGGCGACGTCCGGGCGTGCACCACGGCGCTCGTACGGTCCGAGCGCTCGCTGGCCGCGGCCCGGCCGGGCGATGAACTGCCCTCCTGGGCGCGGTACTTCGACGAGGCCCAGCTCTCCGATGAGTTCGCCCACTGCTACCGCGACCTCCAGCAGTGGCGCACCTCCGCCCAGCACGCCGAGAAGTCGCTGCGGCTGCGCTCGCCCGCGTACGCCCGCAGCCGGATCTTCTGCCGGCTGGTGCTCGCCACGGCGCGGCTCGGCATGGGCGACCTCGACGAGGCCTGCACGATGGCCACCGACGCGCTGCGGGCGGCGGGGGAGATGCGCTCGGCCCGCTCGCTGGAGTACGTCCGGGACTTCCACCGCCGCCTCACGCCCTACCGGGGCAGCCCGGTGGCGCGGGCGTTCGAGGAGACGGCCCGCCAGGCGGGGGTGATCTGACCCCAGCAGGCCGGACAACGGAGGCCGACGGATGCTAGGGCCGGGCGCACGACGACGCCCGGTCCGCACCGGCCCGGCCCGACCCGAAAGACGCCTGACCCGGCCCGACCCCAAAGACGAAAGGCGCCCCAGCCTCACCAGCTCTCGGCGCGCACCCGCGGTCGCCCCGCCTCCGGCGTCGGCGGCCGGACGTCGCCGCGCAGTCGCTGCGCGGCGAGCGGGAAGACGAGCACCGAGAGCATCCCCGCGCCGACCAGCGCGGCGGCCGTCGAGGACGGCATGTGCCCGGCCTCGACCTCGATCGTCGTGATCACCACGACCAGCGGCAGCGCCGTCGCGGCGTACAGCCCGAGCGCGCCGCGGTCGCGCCGCCCGAGCCCGGCCGGGGCGAGCAGCGCGGCAGGCGCCCCGCGCACCGCGAGCAGCAGCACCAGGAACACCGGGACGAGCAGCAGCGTGCCGGGGTCGTCCAGCAGCGCGTCCAGGTCGAAGTTCATCCCGCTGACCACGAAGAACACCGGTACCAGGAAGCCGAAGCCGATGCTCTCCAGCTTCGCCTCGATCACCTCCTCCTCGTGCGCCCGGACGCCGGAGAGCAGCATTCGGGAGACGATCCCGGCGGTGAACGCGCCGAGCAGCATGTCGAGGTCGAGCCAGATCGCCGCGGCGACCATCACCGCGAGCACCAGGATCACCGCGCGGATCGCGAACTGCCCGGACGTGCGCAGGGTGCGCTCGATCAGCCGGGTGACCCAGTCCGGCCGGGGCCGCTGCGCGCCGAGGACCGCGAAGGCGGTGATGACGGCGAAGGCGCCGAGGATGACGGCGGTCCGGGCGGGGGAGTTGCCGCTGAGCAGGACCGCGATCGCGATGATCGGCCCGAACTCGCCGACGGCGCCGGTGGCCATCACCAACGAGCCGAAGGGGGTGGGGAGTTCGCCCGAGTCGCGGAGGATCGGCAGGATCGTGCCGAGTGCGGTGGTGGTGAGCACCAGCCCGGCGAAGGCGCCGTCCAGCGGGTTCGGGTTGACCAGCGCGCCCACCCCGAGGCCGAGGACGACCGTCGCCAGCCACGCGGTGCCCGCCCGTTTCAGCGGGCCGCCGCGCAGCTTGGCGAAGTCGATCTCGTACCCGGCCAGGAACATCAGCATCGCGAGGCCGAACTGGGAGAGCGCGGTGACGAGGTCGTCGACGCGCGCCCAGTCCAGGACGTCCGGTCCGATCAGGACGCCGAGCACGATCTCGAACACGACGGTCGGGACGGCGATCCACCGCAGCAGCCGGTCGGCGAGCAGCGGCGCGGCCACCGCGGCGGCGGGGATCAGGATCAGCGTGAGCGGGTGGACGGCGGCGCTCACCGCGCGACCGGCCGCAGGGCCCGGGCGGCGGCGGGCGCCGCAACGGGCAAAACCCCACGAATAGCAGTCATAGCGGGCATAGCGGCATCCTGGCACGATGCCGGTCCGCCGTCCCGGCAGGCCGTCCGCGTGTTCCGGGCAGCCGTGACCGCCGTCCCGGCAGCCGTGACCGCCGTCAGGCCGCGGCCTCCGCCTCCCGCGCGGAGGCCGGCAGCCCGAGGTCGCGCAGCACGGCCCGCGCCGCCCGCCGTCCGGAGACCAGGGCGCCCTGCACGGAGCTGGTGTCCCGGTGGTCCCCGGCGACGTACAGCCCGGCGAGCACCCGGACCGGCCGCTGCGGGTTGTGCGGCGGCGGCATGGCGGGCAGCGCGTCGGGCAGGTGCCGGACGCTGAGGAACTGCCAGCCCCGGGTCGACGTCCCGTACAGCTCCGCGAGCCGGGCCCGGACGGCCGGTTCGAGCCCGGCCGGGCCGCCCGCGTCGAAGGCGCGCCGGCCGAGCACGGTGGTCGCGACGAGCGCCTGACCGGCCGGGGCGTACGAGGGGTCCAGTTCGCTGAGCACCAGCGAGTGCGAGACGAGCGGCGGCTGGCCGCCGGGCCGGTCGGCGTCCAGGAGGAGGACGGGTTCGTTCACCGGGGACCGGTCGGCGGCGTGGAAGAAGGTCGTGACGGGGTGGAAGTCCGGCAGCCGCAGTCCGGGCATGAGCTCGACGGCGGAGCGGGCGTCGGTGGCGATGACGACGGCCTGCGCGCCGATCCGGCCGTGCGCGGCGGTCTCGACGCCGTCGGCCGCGATCCCGGTGACCTCGATCCCGGTGCGCACGGTGCCGGCGGGCAGCGCGGCGGCCAGCTGGGCCGGCACGGTCGCGATGCCGCCGGCGGGCAGACAGAGCCGCCCGCGGGCGTAGGAGCGCAGGACCAGTTCGGCGATCCGGCTGCTGGTCCCGAGCGCCGGGTCGCTGAGCAGGGCGCTGAGCAGCGGCCGCAGGAAGCCGTCGACGGTGCGCGGGGCGAGCCCGTGGCCGGTGAACGCGCGGGCGGCGGTGGTCTCGGGGCGGGCGTGGATCCGCCCGGCCGGGGTGGCGGCGAGCCGGGCCAGGTAGCTGCCGAGGCGGGCCTTGTCCAACGGGCTGCCGAGCGGGGCCCGGACGGCGGCCTGCCGGGCGGCGGTGAGCTGAGGGTCCCCGGCGCGGTAGCGGCGGCCGGCGCTGTGCACGAGTACGCCGGGCGCGAGCGGGCGCAGTTCCAGGCGGTCGACGTCGAGCGCGCGGCGCAGTTCGGGGAACGCGGTGTTGAGCAGGTGGCTGCCGTCGTCGAGCCGGAATCCGTCCAGCTCGCGGGTGGCCATGCGGCCGCCGATCCGGTCGGCGCGTTCGAGGAGCTGAACGGTGAGGCCCTGGCCGGTGAGCGCGCGGGCGGCGGTCAGGCCCGCGAGGCCGGCGCCCACCACGACGACGTCCGGGTCGGACGGTCGGCGGGCGCGGCGGGTGAAGTCGTACGTGGGCACGGGCGTGCTCCCTCCCTGGTTCCCGGGGCTCCGGCCGACGCAGGCAGCGGGGTGCCGGGACACGGTCCGACGATGTGATGCCCAGTCAGTGTGAGCGTCAGACAAACGCATCGGGCCGGATCGGGTGCCGGGAAGGGCGTGGGTGGGGGCGCGGTCACGGACTGTGCGCCGTGGCGGCCGGGTTCGGGGGTCGGCGGGCGCGCACGGTCACCGGGGGCGTGCAACGCGCCCACCGCGTGCTCCCGTGCGCCCCCTGCCGGAGCCCCGTCCGACCCCCGCTCGGCATATGCCCGTGGCCAGCACGAATGCCGTACGCCCGGTACGTTTCCGGGCCCCGGTCACGCACGCCCGGCCCCGGGACGGGAGGGCCGTCAGAGGGCCGCCCGCACCGCCGCGTCGACGTCCGTGTGCGTGAACTCGAAGCCGGCGTCGAGCAGTCGCCGGGGCACCACCCGGTGGCTGCCGACGACCTCGATCGCGAGCTCCCCGAGCACCGCCTTCAGCACCGCCTCCGGCACCGGGAACAGCGTCGGCCGGCTGAGCACGCGCCCGAGGGCCGCGGTCAGCTCGGCGTTGGTCACCGGCTCCGGTGCGGTGAGGTTGAAGGCACCCGACAGGTCCTCCCGGTCGATCAGGAAGCGCAGCGCGGCGACCTCGTCGGCCAGCGAGATGTAGCTCCAGTACTGCCGCCCGTCGCCGAGCCGCCCGCCCAGGCCGAGCTTGAACAGCGGGAACAGCCGCCCGCCGGCCCCGCCGGCCGCGGACAGCACGAGCCCGGTGCGCGGGTGGACGACCCGGATCCCGGCGCGCTCGGCGGGCCGCGCGGCGGCCTCCCACTCCACGCACACCTCGGCGAGGAAGTCGTCGCCGAGGGGGGAGTCCTCGTCGATCACCCGGTCGCCGGTCTGCCCGTACACGCCGACCGCGGAGGCGCTGACGAAGACCTTCGGCGCTTCCTCGAGCTCGGCCAGCGCGACGGCGAGCGTCTCGGTGCCGAGCACCCGGCTCTCCCGGATCTCCCGCTTGTAGGCGTCCGTCCAGCGGTGGTCGCCGACCCCGGCGCCCGCCAGGTGCACGACGGCGTCGACGCCGGCCAGTCCGTCCCGGTCCACCTGGCCGAGCAGCGGGTTCCAGCCGATGGCCGTGGTGCCGTCGGGCTGCGGACCCGTCCTGGAGCGGTGCCGGACCAGCCGGACCACCTCGTGGCCGTCCGCCGTCAGGGAGCGGACGAGCGCCGAACCGATCAAACCCGTGGAGCCTGTGACAGCGATGCGCATGGGCCCCATCCTCCCAGTTCTTAACCCGTAGGCCCCTTTAACCGGGAGAACGGGGTGGACACCCCTCATTAGGCTGACGCGCATGCACGATGACGATCTGATCATCCGACCGGCCAGGCCGGAGGACGAGCGCGAACTCGCCGCCCTCAACCGCGCCGCGTGGTCCCCCCTGTCCGAGGTCGCCCCGCAGCCGCCCGAGGAGGACGGCGTCTTCGACGAGCGGCACGCCCCGGAGCAGTACCTGCTCGCCCTCCTCGACGGCCGGATCGTCGGCTACATCCGCCCGGTCCCGGCCACCCCGCTCGCCAGCAACCGGCACGTCCGGCAGATCCAGGGCCTGGCCGTCGACGCCTCCGTGCGCGGCCGGGGCGTCGGCCGGAAGCTGGTCGAGGCCGCGTGCGCCGCGGCGCACGCCGAGGGCGCGCGCAAGATGACGCTGCGCGTCCTCGGCTGGAACACCCCGGCCCGGCGCCTCTACGAGAGCTGCGGCTTCGTCGTCGAGGGCTCGCTCGCCGAGGAGTTCCTGATCGACGGCTCGTACGTGGACGACATCTGGATGGCCCGCCGCCTCACCGGCTGAGCGCCCCGGCCGGTCGTTCGCCCACCACTCCTGACGGTGTGTCAGTTGTGAACGAGTGGTGCAGAGTCGTGACCGACCCGCGCTGTCTCGACCGCCGTCGTGCCGGGTACGGTACGCCCGTGAGCAACTCGACGCCTCCCGGGTGGTACCCGGTACCCGGTGCGGACGGCGCGCCCGGTCAGGAGCGCTGGTGGGACGGCAACGCCTGGACCTCCGAGGTGCGCCCGCTCCAGGGCGGCGCCGCCCAGGTCGCCGACGCGCCGACCCAGGGCTGGCAGCCGCCGGGGCCCTCGGCCCCGGCCGCCGGGTACGGCTACGGCGCCCCAGCCCCGGCCCCGCAGGACGCGCCGCCGCCCGGCTACGGCTACCCCGGCGGCCAGGCCCCCGGCTACGGCTACCCGGGCCAGGGCTACGGCGCCCCCGAGTACGGCCAGGGCTACGGGAACCAGGAGTACGGCCCGGCCTACCCCGGCGCCCAGCCGCCCGGCTACGGCTACCCGCCGCCGGCCCGCGGCGGAGGCGTGAAGCCGGGCGTCGTCATCGGCATCGCCGCCGCGGTCCTCGTCGTCGGTGCGGTGATCGCCGGCCTGACGCTCGCCGGCGGCTCCCCGTCGGCCGACCCGACCCCGAACCCGACGGTCACCGTCACCCGGAGCCAGGACCCGGCCCCCAGCCCGACCTACACGCTCCCCACCACCGTGCCGACCCCGGCGCAGACGCAGCAGGCGCCCAAGCCCGCGCCCGTCCTCAAGGGCACCGTGCCGGACGCCCAGCACGCCATCACCGTCCCGCTGTTCGACGGCTGGGAGGCGCAGACCAACAACACCAAGTCGACGGTCTACCTCGGCTCCGGCCGCTACACCTGCCCGGACGGGAACAACACCTGCATCCGCGGCCAGTTCGCGATCCAGAAGGACACGGTCCAGGGCGCCACCGCCAAGGCCGCCGCCGAGGCCGCGATGCCCGACTACGCGGCCGCGATCTTCACCGGGATCACCTCGCACACCGACTCGGGCTCGGCCTACGTCACCGTCGCCGGGGTGCTCGGCTACGCCTCCCGCTGGCACGTGCGCACCTCGGACGGCACCCAGGGCTACGTCCTGCTGGCCACCGTCCCGGCCAAGGGCGGCGGGTTCGTCGTGTTCGAGGGCGGCGTGGACGACGACCCGGCCGCGCCGGACGCCTCCGTGCTGGACCAGATCCTCCGGGGCATCAAGCAGGACGGCAGCGCCGGCACGGGCAGCACCACCTGACCCCCCGGAGGACGGCGCTCTAATCCCCGTAGCGCTCCCAGAGCTTGGGAAAGCGTTTCGCCATCGCGTCCGGGTCCTCGAAGTCCAGCGGCGTCCCCGCCGGACGGCCCGCCTGCCGCCCGCCCACCTCGGGCAGCGGCAGGCCGGTGAGCTGCTCGTAGGCCTCGTCGGCGGCGTAGCCGAGGTCCTCGGCCTCGCCGTCCTCCTCCTCGTCGAACTCGGGCAGGAGGTCGGCCAGGTCGTCCGGCTCGTGCAGCCCGCCCTCGAAGACGTCCCGGCCCTGGCCGATCAGCCAGCAGCGGAAGAAGTCGAAGGTGTCCTCGGAGGCGCCGTCGAGCAGCAGGTGGGCGGCGCCCCACAGGTCGTACCGGTAGGCGCGCTGGAAGCGGGCCTCGAAGAGCCGGCCGAAGTCGATGACGTCGTCCGGGGTCAGCTGGACGAGGTGCTCCACCAGCCGGTCGGCCTGCTCGTCGGGGTCGCCGTCGGCGGCCTCCCGGGTCTCGTCGATGATCTGCCAGAAGTCGGTCTCGTCCATCACCGCTCCAGCATCCCCGTTCGCCCGCCTCCGCGCATGCCATGGCCCGGCGAAACGCTGGTGACGCCCGGCGGAACGTTCGTCGGCGGCCGGGCCGGGAACGGCGGAACCCCGCGCCGTCCGGGGACGGTGCGGGGTTCCGCGGGGACCACGGGGGGTCAGAGGCCGAGCTCGACCTCGAACTCGCCGGCCTCCAGGATCTCCTTGACCGCGACCAGGTAGCGGGCGGCGTCGGCGCCGTCCACCAGGCGGTGGTCGTAGGAGAGCGACAGGTAGGTCATGTCGCGGATGCCGATGGCGGTGCCGCCGTCGGCCTCGATGACGACCGGGCGCTTGACGGTGGCGCCGATGCCCAGGATGGCGACCTGGTTCGGCGGCACGATCACGGTGTCGAACAGCGCACCGCGCGAGCCGGTGTTGCTGATGGTGAAGGTCGCACCGGACAGCTCGTCCGGGGTGATCTTGCTGTCGCGGACCTTGGTGGCCAGCTCGGCGGTCTTCTTCGAGATGCCGGCGATGTTGAGGTCGCCCGCACCCTTGATGACCGGGGTCATCAGACCCTTCTCGGAGTCCACCGCGATACCGATGTTCTCGGTGTCGAAGTAGGTGATGGTGCCCTCGGCCTCGTTGATCCGGGCGTTGATGGCCGCGTGGGCCTTCAGCGCCTGGGCGGCGGCCTTGACGAAGAACGGCATCGGGGACAGCTTGACGCCCTCGCGGGCGAGGAAGGAGTCCTTGGCCTTGCCGCGCAGCGACATGATCTTGGTGACGTCCACCTCGACCACGCTGGTCAGCTGGGCCTGCTCGTGCAGGGCCTTCAGCATGTTGTCGCCGATGACCTTGCGCATGCGGGTCATCTTGACCGTCTGGCCGCGCAGGGCGGACGGAGCGGCGGCGGCCTTCGGCGCGGCGGCCGGGGCGGCAGCGGCGACCGGAGCCGGCGCGGCCTTGGCGGCCTCGGCGGCGGCGATGACGTCCTGCTTGCGGATGCGGCCGCCGACACCGGTACCGGTGACGGCGGACAGCGCGACACCGTGCTCGGCGGCGAGCTTGCGCACCAGCGGGGTGACGTAGGCGTCACCGGCGTCGGCCACCGGGGCGACCGGAGCCGGGGCGGCAACGGGGGCCGGGGCGGCGACCGGAGCCGGGGCAGCCGGAGCGGCAACGGGAGCCGGGGCGGCAACCGGAGCCGGGGCGGCGACCGGGGCCGGAGCAGCCGGAGCGGCGACCGGAGCCGGGGCAGCCGGAGCAGCGACCGGAGCCGGGGCGGCAACCGGAGCCGGGGCGGCAGCAGCCGCACCCGGGGCGCCGATCAGCGCGAGCTGAGCGCCGACCTCGGCGGTCTCGTCCTCGCCGACCAGGATCTTGACGACGACGCCGGCGACCGGCGACGGGATCTCGGTGTCGACCTTGTCCGTGGAGACCTCGAGCAGCGGCTCGTCGACCTCGACGGTCTCACCCTCGGCCTTCAGCCAGCGGGTGACGGTGCCCTCGGTGACCGACTCGCCCAGCGCGGGCAGCACGACCGGGGTGGCGTCGCTGGCCGGAGCAGCCGGGGCGGCAACGGGGGCCGGGGCGGCAACCGGAGCCGGAGCGGCAACCGGAGCCGGGGCGGCGACCGGGGCCGGGGCGGCGGCGGGCGCGGCCGCGGCGGCCGGAGCAGCGGCGGGGACCGGGGCGCCGGAGCCGTCGTCGATGATCGCCAGCTCGGCGCCCACCTCGACGGTCTCGTCCTCGCCGACCTTGATCGAGGCCAGGATGCCGGAGGCCGGCGCCGGGATCTCGGTGTCGACCTTGTCGGTCGAGACCTCGAGCAGCGGCTCGTCGACCTCGACACGCTCACCCTCGGCCTTCAGCCAGCGGGTGACGGTGCCCTCGGAAACGCTCTCGCCCAGCGCGGGCAGTGTTACTGAGACCGCCATGGTTTCAGCGACTCCTATCAAGTCTTGCGTACGGGAGTACGGGAAGTACGGAAGTACCGGAACGGGGGTGGGGGCGTGATCAGTCGTGCGCGTGCAGCGGCTTGCCGGCCAGCGCCAGGTGCGCCTCGCCCAGGGCCTCGGACTGGGTCGGGTGCGCGTGGATCAGCTGCGCGACCTCGGCCGGCAGGGCCTCCCAGTTGTAGATCAGCTGGGCTTCGCCGACCTGCTCGCCCATGCGGGCGCCGACCATGTGGACGCCGACCACGGCGCCGTCCTTGACCTGGACGAGCTTGATCTCGCCGGCGGTCTTCAGGATCTTGCTCTTGCCGTTGCCGGCCAGGTTGTACTTGAGGGTGACGACCTTGTCCTTGCCGTACAGCTCGACGGCCTTGGCCTCGGAGATGCCGACGGAGGCCACCTCGGGGTTGGAGTACGTCACGCGCGGGACGCCGTCGTAGTCGATCGGCATCGGCTTCAGGCCGGCCAGGCGCTCGGCGACCAGGATGCCCTCGGCGAAGCCCACGTGGGCGAGCTGCAGGGTCGGGGCGAGGTCACCGACGGCCGAGATGGTGGGCACGTTGGTGCGCATGTACTCGTCGACGAGGACGTAGCCGCGGTCCATCGCGACGCCGTTCTCCTCGTAGCCGAGGCCGGCCGAGACCGGGCCGCGGCCGATGGCGACGAGCAGCAGGTCGGCGTCGATCTGCTTGCCGTTCTCGGTGGAGACGCGGACACCGGCCTCGGTGTACTCGACGCCCGAGAAGCGGGCCTTCAGCTCGAACTTGATGCCGCGCTTGCGGAACGCGCGCTCCAGCAGCTTCGAGGAGTTCTCGTCCTCCAGCGGGACGAGGTGCGGCAGCGCCTCGACGATGGTGACCTCGACGCCGAAGGACTTCCAGACCGAGGCGAACTCGACGCCGATGACGCCGCCGCCGAGGATGACGGCCGACTTCGGGATGCGGTCGAGCTTGAGCGCGTGGTCGGAGGAGATGACGCGGTCGCCGTCGATCTCCAGGCCCGGGATCGAGCGCGGCACGGAGCCGGTGGCGAGGACGATGTGGCGGCCCTCGATGCGCTGGCCGTTGACGTCCACCGAGGTCTGCGAGGAGAGCTTGCCCGCGCCCTGGATGAAGGTCACCTTGCGGGAGGCGACCAGGCCCTGGAGGCCCTTGTACAGGCCGGCGATGACGTCGTCCTTGTACTTGTGGACGCCGTTGATGTCGATGCCCTGGAAGGTGGCCAGCACGCCGAACTCGGCGGCCTCCTTCGTCTCGTCGGCGATCTCGGCCGCGTGCAGCAGCGCCTTGGTCGGAATGCAGCCGCGGTGCAGGCAGGTGCCGCCCAGCTCACCCTTCTCGACCAGGGCGACGCTCAGGCCCAGCTGAGCGGCGCGGAGCGCCGCGGCGTAACCGCCGCTTCCGCCTCCGAGAATGACTACGTCGAAAACGGTGCTGGCGTCGTTCGCCACGTCACGTCCTCCATGCAATGGGGTGGGTCGCCGGGCCGGTCGCGGTCCGGTGGGTCGGAAGCCTTTGTGGGGCGCCCAGTCGTGCCGGAAATACATCTTCGCACTTGTTCACGGCGGCTGATGTCCGGGTCCGCCCCGCGGGTGTCCCACCGGGTGGTCACGGGGGTGGGAACACCCCCGACGGAAGGGCATCATTGCAGCTCAACGCCGGGTTGACAGCCACCGGGCGGGCGCTGTGACGCCCTTCGGGCGCCGCTGCTTCCGCACTGCGGAACAAAGTTTCGCCCGCAGCGAACAGGGGTGCGGGGCTGGGTGGCGGCCTACCTGCGGGTAACCCGTCCGGAACGCCGGAGGGGGGGCCGGGCCCCAGCCCGCGGCGCCCCCCCCCCCGGGGGGGGGGGGGGGGGGGGGGCCCCCCCCGCGGTCCACCCGGCGCGCGCCGCGGGGCGGGCGCCCGGCGCCGCCCCCCGGCCCCCCCTCCGAACGGGTGGGCCGGGTCAGGCCTTCGCCGCCGCCGTCCGCTCGGCGTAGGCGAGCAGGGTGCGCACCGCGCTCGCGGTGCCGCCCTTCGGGGTGTAGCCGAACGGCGCGCCCTCGTGGAACGCCGGGCCGGCGATGTCCAGGTGCGCCCAGTCGGTGCCCTCGGCCACGAACTCCTTCAGGAACAGACCGGCCACCAGGCCGCCGCCCATGCGCTCGCCCATGTTGGCCAGGTCGGCGATGGTCGACTCGGTCATGCCCTTGCGCAGCTCGGCCGGCAGCGGCATCGGCCAGGACTGCTCGCCGACCTCGCCCGCGACGGTGTGCAGGGTCTCGCGCAGCTCGTCGTTGTTGGACATCACGCCGAAGGTGCGGTTGCCCAGGGCCAGCACCATGGCGCCGGTCAGGGTGGCCACGTCGACGATGGCGTCCGGGTTCTCCTCGCCGGCGCGCACGATCGCGTCGGCCAGCACCAGGCGGCCCTCGGCGTCGGTGTTCAGCACCTCGACGGTCTTGCCGCCGTACATGCGCAGCACGTCGCCCGGGCGGGTGGCGGAGCCGGACGGCATGTTCTCGGCCAGCGCGAGCCAGCCGGTGACGTTGACGGCCAGGCCGAGGCGCTTGGCCGCGACCACGGTGGCGAACACGGCGGCGGCGCCGGCCATGTCGCACTTCATGGTCTCGTTGTGGCCGGCCGGCTTCAGCGAGATGCCGCCCGAGTCGTAGGTGATGCCCTTGCCGACGAAGGCGAGCGTGGCCTTGGCCTTCGGGTGGGTGTAGGCCACCTTCACCAGCCGGGGCGGGTTCGCCGAGCCGTTGCCGACGCCCAGCAGGCCGCCGAAGCCGCCCTTGGTGAGCGCCTTCTCGTCCAGCACCTCGACCTTGAGGCCGTGCTCCTTGCCGGCGGCCTGGACGATCGCGGCGAAGCTCTTCGGGTTCAGGTCGTTCGGGGCGGTGTTGACCAGGTCGCGGGCCCGGTTCATCTCCTCGCCGATCGCGGCGGCGCGCTCCACGGCGGCCTTGGAGTCCTTGCTGCCCTTGCGCGGGGCCAGCACGACGAGCTCGCCGACCGGCTCCTTGCCGCCCTCGCCCTTGTAGGTGCCGAAGGCGTACGAGCCGAGCAGACCGCCGAGGGCGACGGCCTCGACCTCGTCCGCGGACTCGGCGGGCAGGGCCAGCGCGGCCTTCTTGGCGCCGGCCAGGGTGCGGGCGGCGACACCGGCGGCGCGGCGCAGCGTCTCCAGGCCGTAGCCCTCCTCGGCCGCCTCGCCGAGGCCGACCGCGAGCACGAGCGCGGCCTTCAGCCCGGCGGGAGCGGGGACCTTGACGGCCTCGCCCTCGGCGCCGGTCGCGCCCAGGGTGGTGAGGACCTCGGCCAGCTTGCCCTCGAACGCCTCGTTCACGGCGTCGGTGCCGGCGGCCAGCACGATGCCCTTGGGGCCCTTCGCGACACCGACCACCAGCGCGTCCGCACGCAGCGAGGCGGCGGCGGAGGTGCTCACAGACAATGCAGTCACGTAATGCGTCCTGTTCTTTCGCGGTCCACGGTCGGGTGCGGCGAGGCTGCCGCACCGGCGCAGCCCGGCGGGCGTCGCGGGTGTCCCTCCGGCGCGGTCCGGGTCCGGGTCCCCTGGCTACGCGCACCCGCCGTTCGCGGACACGCACACCAGAGGCCCCGGCTCCACGCTCGGCGCCGGGCGGGCAGGACCTGCGACGGTGCAGGGCTGCGGTGCTCCCCGCATGGTAGTCCGCATGGTGGGATCACGCGCCGCCCGGTGTCAGGCCAGCAACGCCAGGGCGAACAACGAGCCGGTCGCGGCGGTCTCCGCCGCGGCACCGAGCACGTCCCCGGTGATGCCGCCGAAGCGCCGTACGCAGCGGCGGAGCAGCAGCCACGCGCAGCCGACCCCGAGGGCGAGGGCCAGGGGAAGGCGGACGGATGACGAGCCGTCAAACAGGCCGAGAATGGCCAGAAGGAGCGCCGTCGCGGCCGTCGCGGCCAGGGCGGCCGGGGGAGCGACGGTGCTCGCCACCATCGCCCCGAGTCCGCCCGGCCGCGCGGGCGGAACCGACCGCAGGCAGCCCCATGCGAGCGCGCACCGCGCGGCCACCGCGGAGCACACAACCGCCAGCGCCCCGCGCAGCGGCGAGTGCCCGAACTGTCCGGCCAATGCGGCGATCTGGGCGAACAGGGCGAGAAGCAGCACAAGTACGCCGAAGGGCCCGATATCGGACTGCTTCATGATGCGCAGCGCGTCCTCGGCGGGCTTCCCGCTGCCCAGTCCGTCCGCGACGTCCGCGAGCCCGTCCAGGTGCAGCCCCCGGGTGAGCGCCGCGAGCACGCCCACCGCCGTGACCGCCCCGAGCAGCCCGCCCGCCCGCCAGGCGACGAGTGCCCCGGCCCCGGCCGCGATCCCGCCCAGCACGAGTCCCACGGCCGGCGCCAGCACCATGGCCCGCCCCCCGGCCGCCCGGTCCCACCGCTCGACCCGCACCCGCAGGACCGACAGCGTCCCGAACGCGAACCGCAGCCCGTCGCCCCAGCCGGCCCGCTCCACGACGCACTTCCTAACTGTGTGAGACGGCGGACGGCGGCCCGAACGCCGAGCCGCCGTCCGCGGGTTGTCCGTACCGGTGCGCGCCTACAGCCGCCGCAGCAGGTCCGCCGCCGACGGCAGCCTCGGCTGCTCCTTGGGCGCCGCCGGCACGTACGCGCGCGGCGCCTCGTCCGCGAGCGCGTCCCCGGCGGCCTGGAGCAGCGGCAGCGCCAGCAGCGCGCCGACGCCCTCGCCCATCGTGATCCCCTGCTCCTGCATCGGCGTCAGCGTCAGGCGGTCGTACGCCTTGGCCTGGGCCGGCTCCCCGCTGGACTGCCCGGCGCGCCACCACTCCGGCGCCCGGAACGCGATCCGCTGCGCGACCAGCGCGCAGGCCGCCGAGACGACCCCGTCCAGCACGACCGGCAGCTTGCGCACGGCGGCCTGGAGCAGGAAGCCGGTGATGGCGGCGAAGTCCGCGCCGCCGGTGGCGCCGAGCAGCGCCAGCTGGTCGCCGAGGACCGGCCGGGCCCGCCGCAGCGAGTCCCGGATGGTCGCGCACTTGACCATCCACACGCGGTCGTCGATGCCCGAGCCGCGCCCGGTCACCGCGGCGGCGTCCGTCCCGCACAGGGCGCCGATCAGCACCCCGGCGACGGTCGTCGAGCCGACCCCGAGGTCACCGAGGAGCACCAGGTCCGTCCCGGCGTCGGCCTCCTCGTCGGCGACGGCCATGCCGGCCCGGAAGGCCCGGACGGTCTCCTCGGGCGTGAGGGCGTCCTCGATGTCGATCCGCCCGGAGCCGCGCCGGATCCGGTGGCCGACCACCTCGTCCGGGAAGTCCGCCGGGTCGGTGTCCACCGCGACGTCGACGATCCGCACGTCGGCGCCGTACCGGGAGGCCAGCCGGGCGACCGGCGCGGTGCCGTCGAGCACGGCCCGCACCCGGGCCGCGGTGCCGCCCGCGGCGGGCAGCCGGGACACCCCGAGCGCGGCCACGCCGTGGTCGGCGGCGAACAGCAGCACCTTGGGCGCCGAGACCGGCCGCACCGGGGAGCGCCCCTGCACGGACGACAGCCAGCTGCCCAGCTCCTCCAGCTTGCCGAGCCCGCCGCGCGGCCGGTCGGCCGCCTGCCAGCGTTCGTCGGCGGCCCGCCGGGCGCTCTCGTCGGGGCGCTCGACGAGCGAGGAGAACGTATCGAGATCCACGGTCGTGTCCATCGTCCGAGAGGCTACACGCCGCAGGTGTTCACGCCGCGGCTGGCTTGACCGTCAGAACCTGCCCGGCCACGACCAGCAGCACACGCTGCGAGGCGTCCGCCACGGCCATGTTGAGCCGTCCCAGGGTGTCGCGGAAGCGGCGGCCGGCCGCGGTCGCCGGGACGACGCCCATGCCGACCTCGTTGCTCACGGCGACGACGTGCCGCCCGGTCGCCGCCCAGGCCCGTGCGAGGGCGTCGCACCGCCGCTGCACGGCGGCCTCGGCGCCGCCGGCCCAGGCCGCGTCGTCCCAGGCGCCGCACTCGTCCATCACCGAAGTCAGCCACAGCGCAAGGCAGTCGACGAGCACCGGGGCCGGATCGGCGGTGTCCGCGAGGACCGCCTCCAGGTCGCAGGTCTCGGCGGTGCGCCAGCTCGCCGGGCGCCGCTCGCGGTGCAGGGCGACCCGCTGGGCCCACTCGGCGTCGCCGTCCCGGGTGCCGCCGGTGGCGACGTACAGGACGTCCGCCCGGTCGGCGAGGAGCAGTTCGGCCTTGGTGGACTTGCCGGAGCGCGCACCGCCGAGGAGGAGCGTGCGGGAGGGTTCGGGGTGGGTCGCCATGGTTCCCATCCTGCCGGACCGGGCATACGGAAGATCGTGCCGGGCAGGCTAAGGTGCGCAGCACACTGGCAGGGTCGTCGGCGGGAGGAGCCGGGCATGGTCTGGACGTGGCGGTACGAGAAGGCGGACGGCACCGAGGTGGCGCCGGGCGTCGGGCACGAGGAGTTCGCCGGCCAGGGCGACGCCGAGACCTGGATCGGCGAGACCTGGAAGCAGCTCGCCGAGGACGGTGTCGACAACGCCGTCCTGCTGGACGACGACCGGGTCGTCTACTCGATGAGCCTGCACGAGGACTGACCGGCGCAACCGCCCGTCAGGGGGCGCTACTTGGCCCCGATGACGTGCAGCAGTGCGGCCACCTGCCGGTAGGGGTCGGTGCGCCCGGCGCGGTCCTCGGCCTCCAGCAGCTGGGCCAGCTGGCGCCCGTCCACCGGCGGGGCCGCGTCGTCGGGGGCGTTGTCGGTGAAGACCCGCACGCCGTACCAGTGCTTGAGCGGCACCGACACCTCGGAGAGCGTGACGGACAGGTCGGCGAGCCGGTCGGCGCGGGCGGCCAGTCCGAGCCGGTTGTAGTAGCGGTCGCTCTCGAACGCGTGCAGGGCGGCCCGCCAGTCCCCGGCGGCGGCGGGCCGCAGGGCGAGCGCGTCGCGGTTGCGGACGAGCAGCGAGAGCAGTCCGCCGGGCGCGAGCAGCCGGGCCAGCGAGGCGATCATCGGGTCCGGGTCGGGCAGGTACATCAGGACGCCGTGGCAGAGCACGACGTCGAAGCTGCGCGGGCCGAACCAGCGCCCGCACTGGTGGCCGTCGCCGCTGAGCAGCTGGATCCGCCCGCGGACCTCGGGCGCCTCCTCGGCGAGCGCCCCCTGGGCGACGCCGAGCGCGACCGGGTCGGAGTCGATGCCGGTGACGTAGTGGCCGGCCCGGGCCAGGCGCAGCGCCTGGGTGCCCTGGCCGCAGCCGATGTCGAGGACGCGCTGCGCGGTGCGGCCGGCCAGCTGGTCGGCGAGCTGTCGGCTGACGAGCTCCTGGCGCACGAAGTTGCGCAGTCCGCCGAGCCGGTCCAGCCACGCGGCGGTGCCGCCGGCGAAGGAGCCGCTGCGGGAGGGCAGCCGGCGCTCCTGGCCGGCCCGCTCCTGGCCCGCGCGCTCCTGGCCGAGCCGGTCGTGCCCGCCGTCGCCCTGGCCCGGCAGCGCGTAGAGGCCGGGCCCCTCCCAGGACGGCGGGGCCCAGCCGGAGTCCACCGGTTCGGCGGTCAGGGCCGCTCCCCGCGACGGACCTGCGGCTTGGGCAGCCGCAGCCGGCGCATCTGCAGGATGCGCATCAGGCCGTAGGCGACCGTTCCGCGGGTGTTCTGGCCCGCGAAGCGCTCGCCGAGCTGCTTGCGCAGGCCGAGGCCGAGGCGGACGAAGTCCAGCGCGACCAGCACGAAGAACAGCAGGAACAGCAGGGTGGAGAGCAGCTGCAGGGCCGGCACCTTGACGATGCTGAGGACCAGGATGAGCACGGCCGCGGGGAGGAAGAACTCGGCCAGCGACCAGCGGGCGTCCACGTAGTCGCGGGCGAACTTGCGCACCGCGCCCTTGTCGCGCGCGGGCAGGTGGCGCTCGTCACCGTCCATGAGCGCCTGGCGCTGCTTCTCGCGCTCGACCCGCATCCGGTCGCGGGCCTGCTTGGCGGCCTCCTTGCGGTCCTTGGGCACGACCACCCGGGTACGCCGGTTGGCCTCGGCCTCACTGCGCTTGGGAGTGGGCCGGCCCTTCTTGGCCTGCGGGTCGCGGGCCTGGGTCGTCTCGTCCTGCTTCTCCAGCACGGTGGAGGCAGCGGCATCATCTGAACGGCGTCGGAACACACCACCAGCGTACGGGGTGCGGCGGCGCTTCTCGGGGCGGCCTCGGACGCAAACGCGTATCGATCCGCGAGGTGGGAACCCGCCCGGGGTTTTCCGGCCCCTTCCCGTAGGGGATCAGTCGGGTGGAGGATTGGGGGGATGAGAATGGGATCCACCCGGGGGATGAGGAAGAGGCACCCAGCGCTGTAGCAGTCTTGTTGCAGGCAGGTGCACTGCGGCGACGGGCTCGCTGCACATACACTCGTCGTGTCTGGTAACGAGATAGAGACCGCAGGCCGGAGAAGGGGGCACCCGAGGCCCATGAGCGACGGAATCATGAAGCGTATGGGGTTGATCTTCCGCTCCAAGGCGAACAAGGCCTTGGACCGGGCGGAGGATCCCCGTGAGACGCTCGACTACTCCTACCAGAAGCAGCTCGAACTGCTGCAGAAGGTACGGCGTGGCGTCGCGGACGTCGCGACCTCGCGCAAGCGCCTGGAACTCCAGCTGACCCAGCTCCAGCAGCAGTCCGCGAAGTACGAGGACCAGGGCCGCAAGGCGCTGTCGCTCGGCCGCGAGGACCTCGCGCGCGAGGCGCTGACCCGCAAGGCCAACATGCAGTCCCAGATCAACGACCTGGAGGCGCAGTACCAGGCGCTCCAGGCCGAGGAGGAGAAGCTCACGCTCGCCTCCCAGCGGCTGCAGGCCAAGGTGGACGCCTTCCGCACCAAGAAGGAGACCATCAAGGCCACCTACACCGCGGCCCAGGCGCAGACCCGCATCGCCGAGTCCTTCTCCGGGATCTCGGAGGAGATGGGCGACGTCGGCCTGGCGATCCAGCGCGCCGAGGACAAGACCGCGCAGATGCAGGCGCGGGCCGGCGCGATCGACGAGCTGCTGGCCTCCGGCGCGCTCGACGACGCGAGCGGTCTCGGCCGCAAGGACGACATCGAGGCGGAGCTGGAGCGCGTCGCCGGCGGTTCGGACGTCGAGCTGGAGCTGGCCCGCATGAAGGCCGAGCTGTCGGGCGGTCCGGCTGCCGGCCCGGCCGCGATCGAGCAGGGCAAGCCGCAGCAGCAGCCGCACGATGCGCCGCAGGACACCCCGCGCATCAACTACAACAAGTGAGCTGAGCTCCACCCACGAACCAGGGAGACGCACGGCATGATCATGAGGGTCATGGGTGAGGGGCAGTTCGAGGTCGGCGAGGCCCACCTCAACCTGCTCAACGAGCTCGACGCGGAGCTCGTCACCGCGGTCGACTCGGGCGACGAGGAGCTCTTCCGCTCGGCGTACGGCAAGCTGCTGGACGCCGTGAAGCAGTACGGCACCAGGCTGCCGGACGACTCGCTGGAGCCGTCCGAGCTGATCCTGCCGGCCGCGGAGGCGACGATCGACGAGGTCCGCGCGCTGCTGATGGCCGATGACGAGGGCGTCATCCCCGGGTACCCGGAGTAGCCTTCCGCACCGCTCGGCGCCAGACGAAAGGGCGGGCCCCCTCCACTCGGAGGGGGCCCGCCCTTCGTGCGTCCGCCGCTGTTGCGGCAGGGCGAGTGTTACGGCAGGGCGAGCATCCGGTCCAGCGCCGCCTTGGCGTACCGCTCGGTCTCCGGGTCGACGGTGATCACGTTCGGCACCCGGCCCTCGACCAGCGACTCCAGCGCCCAGACGAGGTGCGGCAGGTCGATCCGGTTCATGGTCGAGCAGAAGCAGACCGCGCGGTCCAGGAAGACGATCTCCTTGTCCGGGTGCGCCTTGGCGAGGCGGCGGACGAGGTTCAGCTCGGTGCCGATGGCCCACTTGGAGCCGGGCTCGGCGGCGTCGAGCGCCTTGATGATGTACTCGGTGGAGCCGACCATGTCCGCGGCGGCGACGACCTCGTGCTTGCACTCCGGGTGCACCAGGACGGTGACGCCGGGGATGCGCTCGCGGACGTCGTTCACCGAGTCCAGGCTGAACCGGCCGTGCACCGAGCAGTGGCCGCGCCAGAGGATCATCTTGGCGTCGCGCAGCTGCTCGGCGGTCAGGCCGCCGTTCGGCTTGTGGGGGTTGTACAGGACGCAGTCGTCCAGCGAGAAGCCCATGTCGCGCACCGCGGTGTTGCGGCCGAGGTGCTGGTCGGGCAGGAACAGGACCTTCTGCCCCTGCTCGAAGGCCCACTCCAGGGCGCGCTTGGCGTTGGAGGAGGTGCAGATGGTGCCGCCGTGCTTGCCGGTGAAGGCCTTGATGTCGGCGGAGGAGTTCATGTACGAGACCGGGACGGTCACGTCGGCTATGCCGGCGTCGGTCAGCACGTCCCAGCACTCGGCGACCTGCTCGGCGGTGGCCATGTCGGCCATCGAGCAGCCGGCCGCGAGGTCGGGCAGGACGACCTTCTGGTCGTCGCCGGTGAGGATGTCCGCGGACTCGGCCATGAAGTGCACGCCGCAGAAGACGATGAACTCGGCCTCCGGGCGGGCCGCCGCGTCCCGGGCGAGCTTGAACGAGTCGCCGGTGACGTCGGCGAACTCGATCACCTCGTCGCGCTGGTAGTGGTGCCCGAGGATGAAGACGCGCTCGCCCAGCGCGGCCTTGGCCGCCCGGGCGCGCTCGACGAGGTTCGGGTCGGAGGCCGGGGGGAGGTCACCGGGGCACTCGACGCCGCGCTCGCTGTTCGGGTCGGCCTCCCGGCCGAGCAGCAGCAGAGCGAGCGGCGTCGGAGTGGGGTCGACGCCGTAGGTCTCGGTGATGGTGGTGGTCACGGGCGGGTGCCCTTCTGTGCGGCCGATCAAGCGGTGAAGCCTTTTCGTCTATCTGACACTATCTATGATAACCGGTTAGCGTCAGAGTGACGATGGCCATCCTGTCGATGTGACGAGAACCGCTTGCCGGATCGGATGCTTCCGGGCGTGGCCGAATCGGTATCCGGGCGGCTCCGGGTGTGCGCCGAGCGCCGGGGGCCGCACTCGCGAGAAGATCGTGCTGCCGGTGACCTGAACCACGAGTGGCGCCCTGGTGTACGCCTCCCGGTCATCTGTCAGCGGTGAACTCGCTCATGTCATCCGCCAGAATGGATGCCGAACCGTTTCGGCAGACCGGCCACTGCCGTCCCGTCCGCCGATCCCCGCACGACCCGTGGAGCCCCGCACCGATGAGCAGCAGCCGAGCGCACGAGGTGACCGGGGCGGACCTGGACGAGACCGACCGGCTGCTCCTCGCCCGCCTCGGCAGCGACGGCCGTGCCTCCTACGCCGAGATCGGCCTCCAGGTGAACCTCTCCGCCACCGCCGTCCGCCGCCGGATCGACCGGCTGCGGGCGCGCGGGGTGGTCCGCGGCTTCACCGTGGTGCTCGACCCGGCCGTGCTCGGCTGGCAGACCGAGGCCTTCGTCGAGGTGTACTGCCGCGAGCGGACCGCCCCCGAGGAGATCCTCGCGAGCCTGCGCCAGTTCCCCGAGGTGGTCGCCGCCTGGACGGTCACCGGCGACCCGGACGCCCTGGTCCACCTGCGCGCCGCCGACATGCGCCACCTGGAGGCCGTCATCGAGCGCATCCGCCGCGAGCCCGGGGTCCAGCGCAGCCGCTCCTCCGTCGTCCTGTCCCAGCTGATCGGCTGACCCGGACGGCCCTCTCCGGGGCGTACGCAGGAATCCTGCGCGGACCGGCCCGAAGACGCTCGAAACCTGCCTGACCAGCCGCGTTCCGACGCGCGGCCCACCCCCTTCGCTGCCTACGCTGATCACGTCCGGTCAGCGCGGTGAACGCTCCCCGCCCGGCCGGATCCCCCGACCCCACAGCCGAGAGGGACAGCCGTGTCCGCAGCACCCGACCGCATGCACCGGCCCGACAACGACCTGGTCGACCTGGTATTCGACTACATGCGGGAGCGGCTGCAGTACGACCCCGTCCCGCTCGACCACCCCGGCGACGGCGAGCACCTGCGCGCCCAGCTGGCCGGCCTGCTGAACCCCGAGGGCAACAGCCCGGCCGACGTGCTCAAGCTCTACGACCACGAGCTGTCCCGCGCCGTCATCTCCGCCGACAGCCCGCGCTACCTGTCCTTCATCCCGTGCGCCCCCACCAAGGCCGCGCTGCTGTTCGACATGGTCGTCTCCTGCGCCTCCCTCCAGGGCATCTCCTGGCTGGAGGCGGCCGGCGCGATCGCCGCCGAGAACCAGGTGCTGCGGCTGATCGCCGACCGCGCGGGCCTGCCCGAGACGGCCGGCGGCTGCTTCGTCTCCGGCGGCTCGGCGGGCAACCTGTCCGCCCTGGTCGTGGCCCGCGACACCGCGCGCCGCAAGCTGGGCGTCGGGCCGGAGGCACGCCTGCGCATAGCCGTCGCCGACCAGGTGCACTCCTCGGTCAAGAACACCTTCAACATCATCGGCGTCGAGGCCTTCAAGGTCCCGACCGTCGACCGGCGGTTCACCGGCGAGGCGCTGCGCGCGGCCCTGGCCGCCGACCCGAACCCCGAGACGGTGATCGCGGTCGTCGGCACCGCCGGCACCACCAACGAGGGCATCGTCGACGACCTCCAGGGCCTCGCCGAGGTCGCCCGCGAGCGCGACATGTGGTTCCACGTGGACGGCGCCTACGGCGGCGCGGGCCTGTTCGCCCCCTCGGTCCGGGCCCGCTACAACGGCATAGAGCACGCCGACTCCTTCGTGGTGGACCCGCACAAGTGGCTGTTCGCCCCGTTCGACTGCGCCGCGCTGATCTACCGCAACCCGCAGCTCGCCCGGGCCGTCCACACCCAGGACGCCTCCTACCTCGACGTCCTGCACACCGAGGGCGACGAGTGGAACCCCACCGACTACGCCTACCACCTGACCCGGCGCGCCCGCGGCCTGCCGCTCTGGTTCTCGCTCGCCGTGCACGGCACCCAGGCGTACACCGACGCCATCGAGACCGGCCTCAAGCTGGCACAGGACACCGCCCGGCTGATCCGCGACACCGAGCACCTGGAGCTGCTGTTCGACCCGCAGCTCTCCGCGGTCTGCTTCAAGCGCACGGGCTGGACCAACGACGACTACTACCGCTGGTCGCAGCAGCTGCTCGCGGACCAGATCGGCTTCGTCACCCCCACCGGCTGGGACGGCGAGACGGTCGCCCGCTTCGCCTTCCTGCACCCGGGCACCACGATGGAGATGGTCCGGGAGATCCTGGACACCATGGCCTGAGCCCCGCACACCTCACCGCGGCCCCCCCGGAGCACCCCCCGCGGGGCCCCGGCACCCCCCCCGGCAGGGCCCGACAGGAACGCCCCCGGCGGCCGGGACGGCGCCCGCGGCCGC
>NZ_JBHWGV010000012.1:53749-55449 GCF_042732955.1 Kitasatospora sp. NPDC059747
GCGCGGTTACTCTCCTCACCACCTGCCCGCCCCACCAAACCACCCCCCCCGGCCCCCGCGCGCCCCCCCCGGGGGCGCCCGCGGCACGCCCACGGGAAGGCCGCTACAGGAAGGCCCCGTTCGGCAGGTACGGCGCCGGCGGCCGCATCCCGTGCAGGCCGACGTAGCCCCCGGGCTCCGGGCTGAGCCCCACCTCCAGGCCGACGTCCAGCGCCCACTCCTGCTCGGCGGTGAGGAAGTCCACCCGCGCCCGCACCCCCTCCGGCACCCGGGCCAGCGCCTCGCGCAGCAGCCGGGCGGCGATCCGCTTGGAGGTGGCGGCCAACAGCTTCACCTCGCCGCCGTCGCGGTAGCAGTAGCCGCTGCCGGCCAGCGCGTCGGCGATCAGCAGCTCCTCGAAGTGGCCGAGCATCAGCTCGTGGTCCGGCCCGTGCGCCGAGCCGCGCAGGCGCCGGTCCACCGAGTCCAGCAGGTGCAGGTGGGTCGCGTTGCCGCGGTGCACCGGGATGTCCCCGGGGTCGACCAGGCCGGCCCGGTCCACCCGGCCGTCCAGCCGCATCGCCGGGTGCAGCGTGAACCCGGCCAGCCGGTAGCGGCGGGCCGCCGCCGCGGACTGCGGCACGCACACCATCCCGCGCAGGCACCCGCGCCCGTGGGCCGCCGCCCGCTCCAGCAGCAGCCGCCCGACGCCCTTGCCCTGCGCGTGCGGCCGGACGGCGAACAGGGACGGCATCCACAGCCCCTCCCGGCGCATCGACAACACCACGCCGACCGCCTCCCCGGCGCTCTCGGCGAGCCAGCAGCCCGACGGATCCGTGCGGGCCAGGTGTCTGGTGCGCGCCGACTGGACCGGCGTCGGTGCCGCGCCCGGGGTGCCGGGCCCGGAGGCGGCGGACGAGGCGAGGGCGATCTCCTGGACGGCCTCCGCGTCGGCGGCGGTGTCCCTGACCTGGCGCAGGATCATGCCCACCATCCTGGCGTCCGCGGCGCCGCCGCGAGGCCGCTTCGCCCGGATCGGGGGCTCGGGCGGTGCCCGCTCCATCCGGGTTGTGCGAGCATGGGAACCGTAGGGGACGCGGGTGGCACACCCGGCCCACGGAAAATCCGCCGCCGAGAGGCCGCAAAACCACAGCCGTCAGGGAAATGAATCCGGACGGCCCTTGGTTGGCACTGGCGGCAGACCGTTCTCAAAGACCGGGAGAAAGCAGATGACCGTCCAGGACGAGACCACCGTAGAGAGTGGCATCCTCCTCACCGATGCCGCCGCGGGCAAGGTCAAGGCCCTGCTGGAGCAGGAAGGCCGCGACGACCTCGCGCTGCGTGTCGCCGTCCAGCCCGGTGGCTGCTCCGGCCTGCGTTACCAGCTGTTCTTCGACGAGCGCTCGCTCGACGGCGACGTCGTCAAGGACTTCGGCGGTGTGAAGGTCGTCACCGACCGGATGAGCGCCCCGTACCTGGGCGGCGCCACCGTCGACTTCGTCGACACCATCGAGAAGCAGGGCTTCACGATCGACAACCCGAACGCCACGGGCTCCTGCGCCTGCGGCGACTCGTTCAGCTAGGCCTCGGCGGCCCAGCGCTCGAACGACTGACGAAGGCGGGCCCGGGGGGGGCCCCCCGGGCCCCCGCCGGAGGGCCCCGGGAGGCGGGGGGGGCCGGGAGTAACCGGGGGCCGCCCCCCGGGCCCGCGGGGGGGCCCC
>NZ_JBHWGV010000012.1:55459-62860 GCF_042732955.1 Kitasatospora sp. NPDC059747
CCCCATTACCACCCCCGCGAGCGCTGTCCTGAGTTTTTGGTGGTGGCGCGGGGGGTCTTTTTTTTTTAGCCCTCCCCGCCGGCGCGGGGCCCGGGCCCCCCCCCCGGGGCCGCCTTCGTCGTGCCCGTGTCCGGCTGCTTCTCCCGTTACTTCGCGGCGCCGTCCGGCGAGACCGGGTCCGGGCCCATGTGCGGGTCCGCCTCCAGCGGGAGCGCGTTGCCGGTGGACAGGTCGTTCACCGTCCGCCCCGCCAGCGGCGCGCGCAGGTCGGCCGTCACCGTCTGCCGCTTGGCCAGCTCGCTGCACACCTGCCCGGACTTCACCGGCGCCGCCACGACGACCTTGACGTCCACCTGGCCCGGGCGCGACTCGTCCGCCTTCAGCGCGTACTGCTGGCACACCCCGCCGTAGAAGTACACGGTCAGCTTGTTGCTGCCGTCCACCCGGTAGGTGACCGCCGGACGCGCCGCCGGCGACGGCCCGTTCGGGTTCGGCTCGCCGACCGCGATGCCGGGTCCCGGGGGAGTGGCCCCCGTCGGCTGCGCCGGGGCCGGCGGCACCGAGCCCGGGGTCGTCCCGGCCGGTGGCGGAGCCGTGGCCGACGAGGCCGGCCCGCCGGAGGCGCCTGCGGTGGGCGCGCCCGCGGACGCGCCGGCCGACGCGCCGTCGGACGGCACCGGCGCCACCGGGGAGCCCGTCGCCGTCGCCGCGGCCGTCGCCGTGGCCGCCGCCTCCGAGGACGACTTGCCGTCCCCGTTGCACCCGGCCACCGTCACCGCCGCCGCCAGCACCAGACCCGCCAGCGCCACCGCCCGCCGACCGCGCGGCATCCTCTCCTGCTCCATGTGCACATCCTCCCGAGGGCTCAGCGGTGCCGCCTCCGGGGCCGCTCCGCGCGGATGTGACGTGGCCCGGACGGATCCGGTTCCGTCCGGGCCCCAGGAAGCCTCAGTTGCCGTACTCGGCCATCCCCGCGACCAGCCGCTGGGCGCCGGACGGCACCCGGAAGCCGGCGAGCGAGGGGGCGCTCGGCTGGGGGCCGGCCGCCAGTAGTGGCCAGAACCGGCGCAGCCGCCGGGAGGAGTCCACCAGGGCGTCGAGCGTCTCGCCGTCCGCGTCGCCGCGCAGCACGGGGAGCGAGGAAGGGCTGGGCATCATCGGGCACCGCTCCGATCCGGGTCGTGCCGCGGCCGCACTGCCGCGGTCACCGGGGCCGGCCGGTCCGGCGCGCCCCTGCGGCCAACCTAGGACCACGTTCTTCCCGCCCACCAGTGCTACTCGGAGGTAGTACACGTTCGCCCGCAGCCGGTGCCATTTCCGGCACTCGTGGGACCTCGTGGCGCCCGCCCGGTACCGTGAACGGGTTAACAACCCCGCTCGCCCATGGCCCTGCCGCCATCCTGAGGAGACCTCCCGTGCGCATCGCCGTCGCCGGCTCGATCGCTACCGACCACCTGATGACGTTCCCCGGCCGGTTCGCCGACCAGCTGGTCGCCGAGCAGCTCCACACCGTGTCGCTGTCCTTCCTGGTCGACACCCTGGACATCCGCCGCGGGGGCGTCGCCCCGAACATCGCGTTCGGCATGGGCGTGCTCGGGCTGAACCCCATCCTCGTCGGCGCGGCCGGGGCGGACTTCGCCGAGTACCGCAGCTGGCTGGAGCGCAACAACGTGGACTGCCGGTCCGTCCACATCTCCGAGACCCGCCACACCGCCCGGTTCATGTGCACCACCGACGAGGACCACAACCAGATCGCCTCGTTCTACACCGGCGCCATGGCCGAGGCCCGCAGCATCGAGCTGAAGCCGATCGCCGACCGGGTCGGCGGCCTGGACCTCGTCCTGATCGGCGCGGACGACCCGCAGGCGATGGTCCGCCACACCCAGGAGTGCCGCACCCGCGGCTACGCCTTCGCGGCCGACCCCTCCCAGCAGCTGGCCCGCCTGGAGGGCGACGACATCCGCGAGATCGTCGACGGCGCCGCGTACCTGTTCACCAACGAGTACGAGGCCGCGCTGATCGAGAGCAAGACCGGCTGGGACGCCGACGAGATCCTCGGCCGGGTCGGCACCCGGATCACCACCCTCGGCAGCAAGGGCGTGCGCATCGAGCGCAAGGGCGAGCCCGCCATCCTGGTCGGCTGCGCCCCCGAGGAGACCAAGGCCGACCCGACCGGCGTCGGCGACGCCTTCCGGGCCGGCTTCCTCACCGGCCTCTCCTGGGACCTGGAGCTGGAGCGCGCCGCCCAGCTCGGCTGCATGCTCGCCACCCTGGTGATCGAGACCGTCGGCACCCAGGAGTACGAGCTGCGCCCGGCCGCCTTCCTGAAGCGCTTCGAGAACGCCTACGGCGCCGACGCCGCCGCGGACGTCCGCTCGCACCTGGTCAAGTAGTCCGCCGCACCAGGTAGGCCGAGCCCCGGTCGCCGCCGTAGTCGGCGGCCGGGGCCTCGCCCGCGTACTCCTGGCCGCGCATCCCGCACCAGGCCGGGATGTCGAGGCGGGCCGCCTCGTCGTCCGCCAGCACGGCGACCGTGTCGCCCACCGGCACCTCGCCGATCCGCTTGGCCAGCTCGATCACCGGCAGCGGGCAGCGCTTGCCGAGCGCGTCGATCACTGTGACTCGCCCGCTCGCCTCCGGGCGCGCCCTCCGGGTGCCCGGTGCCGACACTCCTTGCTCCCCCGCTCCTTCGCTCTCGGCACCGGCCCGCCCTTCGGCTCGGGGCGGTGTCCCCACGGCCGGCTCCGGCGCCGGCAGGTCCAGCCCGAGCGGCGCCCGGACGCCGGCCACCAGCTCCGGCAGGACGGTCAGGAACCGCTCGACGTCCGCCTCGGCCGTCCCGTACGGCAGCGAGACCCGGACGTTCCCCTCGGTGAGCACCCCCATCGCGGCCAGCACGTGGCTGGGCGTCAGCGTGGACGAGGTGCAGGACGAGCCGGAGGAGACGGCGAAACCGGCCCGGTCCAGCTCGGTCAGCAGCACCTCGCCGTCCACGTACAGGCAGGAGAAGGTGACGATGTGCGGCAGCCGCCGCACCGGGTCGCCGACCACCTCGACCTCGGGCACCAGCTGCGGCACCCGGCCCCGGATCCGCTTCACCAGCGCGTGCAGCCGGGCGTTCTCCCGCTCGGCCTCGGCCCGTACGGCCCGCAGCGAGGCGGCGGCCGCCACGATCGCCGGGACGTTGACGAAGCCGGGCACCCGGCCGCCCTCGCGCTCGTCGGCCGGCAGCGGCGAGGCGTACCGGACGCCCTTGCGCACCGCCAGCACCCCGACCCCGGGCGGCCCGCCCCACTTGTGCGCGCTCGCGGCCAGCAGCGACCACCCGGCGGGCACGCCGACCCGGCCGGCGCTCTGGGCGGCGTCGACCAGCAGCGGGACCCCGGCCTCGCGGCAGAGCCCGGCGACCTCCTCGACCGGCTGGACCGTCCCCACCTCGTGGTTGGCGCTCTGCAGCACGGCCAGCGCGGTGTCCTCCCGGAGCAGCCCGGCGAAGCCGTCCGCGGCGACCCGGCCGGCCCGGTCCACCGGCGCCACCGAGACGGATCCGCCGGCCGCCTCGTGCTTCTCGGCGACGTGCAGCACGCTGGAGTGCTCCACCGCCGAGTGCACCAGGTGCCCGCCGCGCCGCCGGTTCCCGGCCAGCGCGCCCAGCATGCCGAGCTGGACGGCCTGCGTGCCGCTCGCGGTGAAGGAGATCTCGTCGGGCCGGGCGCCGAGCACCTCGGCGACCGTCTCGCGGGAGGCGTCCAGCAGCATCCGGGCCTGCCGTCCGGACCGGTACAGTCGCGCCGGATCGGCCCACCCCTCGTCCAGCGCGGCGGTCAGGGCCTGCCGCGCGACGGGGTGGAGCGGCGCCGTCGAAGCCACGTCGAAGTACACGGTCACATTTAACGACACGCCGGGCCGCTCCGGAGCCCGGCGCAGGTGCTCACCGCCCGTCAGTCGATCATCCCGAATGTCCGCTTCGTCCGCGTCCGACGGACCGTCACCCACGTTGCGGGAGGTCATCCCCCGATCGGGGGTACGGACCTCGAATGCCTGCGGTGACCTGCGGCGCAGCCCCTGCCGGGCCTGATCGGGCGACCGGGCGGCGCGTTACCGGGGGCTGCCCGTCAGGAGCGCATAAGGCTGGAGTAGGGTTTGGCCCGCATAAGCATTCAAACCGTGCCCGTGGACGGGTCGCCGGGGAGGGCAGTCCTCCTCGGGGCGACGCGAAGGCGGGCGAGACTTCGGGAAGGCGCTACGTGAGTCCCAACGGCTCCGACCGCTCGCCGCGGCGCACGATGCGGCGGAAGCTGCCTCAGGCGCTGGCACTGGGCCTCGTCATCGCGACCGCCACCGGCTGCTCGGCCAACGACCTCCCCAGGCTTGGCCTCCCGAGCCCCGTCACCAAGGAAGGACCCATGGTCCTTCAGATGTGGCAGGGCTCCTGGATCGCGGCGCTGGTGGTCGGCGTACTGATGTGGGGTCTGATCATCTGGAGCGTGATCTTCCACCGGCGCAGCCGCACCGGCGTGGAGATCCCCCCGCAGACCCGGTACAACGTGCCCATCGAGGCGCTCTACACCGCGGTCCCCATCATCATCGTCTCGGTGCTCTTCTACTTCGTCGCCCGCGACGAGAACAAGCTGACCGCCGTCTCCGCGAAGCCGCAGCACTACGTCAACGTGGTCGGTTTCCAGTGGAGCTGGGCGTTCAACTACGAGAACACCGAGAACCCCGACCCGGCCAACAAGGACGCCGCGTACGAGGTGGGCACCCCCAAGGACGCGCCCACGCTGTGGCTGCCGGTCAACGAGACGGTCCAGTTCCGTCTCACCTCGCGTGACGTCATCCACGACTTCTGGCCCGTCAACTTCATGATGAAGATGGACGTCGTGCCGGGCGTGGTGAACAAGTTCGAGGTCACGCCGACCGTCAAGGGCGAGTACAGGGGCAAGTGTGCCGAGCTCTGCGGCACCGACCACTCGCGCATGCTGTTCAACGTCAAGGTCGTCGACCGAGCCGACTACGACAAGCACCTGGCTGACCTCCGGGCCAAGGGCCAGGCCGGCGCGGTGCCCTCGGGCGTCATCTCCATGGGAAGTGAAGAGAAGTGACCATCCTCAACGAGCCCGCCGCGGCCGGCGGGGGCGCCGAGGCCGTCACGGTCGGGGCGCAGCGGACCCGCAAGCCGGGTGCGACCATCATCAAGTGGCTCACGACCACTGACCACAAGACGATCGGCACCCTGTACCTGGGGACGTCGTTCGCCTTCTTCCTGATCGGTGGCATCCTCGCCCTGGTCATGCGTGCCGAGCTGGCTCGTCCCGGGACCCAGATCCTGTCGAACGAGCAGTTCAACCAGGCGTTCACGATGCACGGCACGATCATGCTGCTGATGTTCGCGACCCCGCTGTTCGCGGGCTTCGCGAACTGGATCATGCCGCTCCAGATCGGCGCACCGGACGTGGCCTTCCCGCGTCTGAACATGTTCGCGTACTGGCTGTACCTGTTCGGCTCGACCATCGCGGTCGCCGGCTTCCTCACCCCGAACGGCGCCGCGAGCTTCGGCTGGTTCGCCTACTCGCCGCTGTCGGACGCCGTGCACTCGCCGGGTGTCGGCGGCGACATGTGGATCATGGGTCTGGCCTTCTCCGGCTTCGGCACGATCCTCGGTGCGGTCAACTTCATCACCACGATCATCTGCATGCGCGCTCCGGGCATGACGATGTTCCGCATGTCGATCTTCGTGTGGAACGTCCTGCTGACCGCGGTGCTGGTCCTGCTGGCCTTCCCGGTGCTGGCCGCCGCGCTGTTCGCCCTGGAGGCGGACCGCAAGTTCGGTGCGCACGTCTTCGACCCGACCAACGGCGGTGCGCTGCTCTGGCAGCACCTGTTCTGGTTCTTCGGTCACCCCGAGGTGTACATCATCGCGCTGCCGTTCTTCGGCATCGTGTCGGAGATCATCCCGGTCTTCAGCCGCAAGCCGATGTTCGGCTACTCCGGCCTGATCGCGGCCACCATCGCGATCGCCGGTCTGTCCGTGACGGTGTGGGCGCACCACATGTACGTCACCGGACAGGTGCTGCTGCCGTTCTTCTCCTTCATGACCTTCCTGATCGCGGTCCCGACCGGTGTGAAGTTCTTCAACTGGGTCGGCACCATGTGGAAGGGCTCGCTGAGCTTCGAGACCCCGATGCTCTGGACGGTCGGCTTCCTGGTCACCTTCCTCTTCGGCGGTCTGACCGGTGTCCTGCTGGCCTCCCCGCCGATCGACTTCCACGTCTCGGACTCGTACTTCGTCGTCGCCCACTTCCACTACGTGGTCTTCGGCACCGTCGTCTTCGCGATGTTCGCCGGCTTCCACTTCTGGTGGCCGAAGATGACCGGCAAGATGCTGGACGAGCGCCTCGGCAAGATCACCTTCTGGACGCTGTTCTTCGGCTTCCACACGACCTTCCTGGTGCAGCACTGGCTCGGCGCGGAGGGCATGCCCCGCCGCTACGCCGACTACCTGGCCTCGGACGGCTTCACCACGCTGAACACCGTCTCGACCATCGGCTCGTTCGTGCTCGGCATGTCGATCCTGCCGTTCCTGTACAACGTCTGGAAGACGGCCAAGTACGGCGAGAAGGTCGAGGTCGACGACCCGTGGGGCTACGGCCGTTCGCTGGAGTGGGCGACCTCCTGCCCGCCGCCGCGGCACAACTTCCTCACCCTCCCGCGGATCCGCTCCGAATCCCCGGCCTTCGACCTCCACCACCCGGAGATCGCCGCGCTGGACTACCTGGAGAACCACGGTGAGGAGGCCAAGCACCTCGCCGGCGTGACCCCGGCGAAGTACGACGCCCCGCAGCTGGGCAAGGGCAAGAAGGACGGCGACGCCTGATGAAGGAACAGGGAAAGATCTTCCTCGGCCTGGCGGTCTTCGTCCTGGCGATGGCGATCACCTACGGCCTGTGGACGACCCACTCGGACCACGGCGTCGAGGCCGCCGGCACCACCGCGCTGTTCCTGGCCTTCGCGCTGTGCGCCTTCATCGGGTACTACCTCGCCTTCACCGCCCGCCGGGTGGACAGCGGCGCGGGTGACAACCCCGAGGCCGAGGTCGCGGACGACGCCGGTGAGCTGGGCTTCTTCGCCCCGCACAGCTGGCAGCCGCTCTCGCTGGCCATCGGCGGCTCGCTGGCCTTCATGGGCGTGATCTTCGGCTGGTGGCTGCTGTTCTGGTCGATCCCGATCATCCTGATCGGTCTGTTCGGCTGGGTCTTCGAGTTCTACCGGGGCGAGAACCAGAACCAGTAGGTTCCGCCGCACCGGCAGGGGGGTGGGGGGGGGACCCAGCACGGGGGGAAGCCACGGGGTAGAGAGCGGGGGGGAGAGCGACAACACACGCGCGCGCTGTGGTGGGGGGGA
>NZ_JBHWGV010000012.1:62870-78792 GCF_042732955.1 Kitasatospora sp. NPDC059747
CCCAAATCCTTTTGGGGTGTGTGGGGGGGGTTCTTGGCTTCCCCCGGGGGCGACAACCACACCCTTTCGGTCCCCCCCCCCGGGGGGGGGCCGCCCCCCCCCCCCGGGAGGCCCGGCCCCTGTTGCGTCCCCGGGGTGAGCCCCTCACTCACCCGGGTGAACGCGGGGTCGCTCGGATGTCGCTCCACGGCAAGGCGTTCCTACGATCTGATCAATCGTGCGAACCCCCGGAGGCGGTCATGGCCGACAGGCGCGGAATAGCGGGTCTCGGCGGCATCTCGCTGGCCCTCGCAGTACTGACCCCGCTCGCCGCCTGCTCGGCCGGTGGTGACGACGATCCCACCGGCCCGCACAAGGTCGACGCGGCGCGGCTGGTCCACCTCTCGGCCGAGGGCAAGGTCGATCCGGCCCAGTCGGTCACCGTGACCGCCGTCGCCGGCAGCAGGCTGACCGACGTCACCGTGGTCGGCCCGGACGGCCGGGTGGTGGCCGGCAGGCTCGCGGACGACCAGCGCAGCTGGCAGACGACCGGCCGGCTGAAGGCCTCGGCGTCGTACAGCGTCCGGATCGCGGCGGACGACGGCAGGGGCGGGCGCGGCGAGACCACCCAGGACTTCAGCACCCTCGCCGCCCAGCGCCTGCTGACCGCGAAGCTCGGCCCGGACTCCTCCGGCAGTGGCGTGTACGGGGTCGGCCAGCCGCTGACCGTGCAGCTCTCCGAGGCCGTCAAGGACCCGCAGGCCCGGCAGGAGGTCGAGCAGGCCCTGACGGTCAGCTCCCAGCCCGCCGTCACCGGCGCGTGGTACTGGGTGGACGACAAGAACCTGCACTTCCGCCCGGAGGAGTACTGGCCCGTCGGCACCACCGTCGGCCTGGCCTTCGACGGCACCGGCACCCGGATCGCCGACGGCCTGTACGGCGGCGACCGCAGCAGCCTGAAGCTGCGGATCGGGGCCCGGGTCGAGTCGGTGATCGACGCCGCCGCCCACGAGCTCACCCTGAAGCGCGACGGCGAGGTGATCCGGACCATCCCGGTGACCACCGGCAAGCCCGGCTTCGACACCCGCAACGGCGTCAAGGTGGTGCTCGGCCAGGAGCGCTCGGTGCGGATGAACGGCGAGACGATCGGCATATCCGCGGGCAGCTCGGAGGCCTACGACCTCAACGTCGAGTGGGCCACCCGGGTGACGTGGAGCGGCGAGTACGTCCACGCGGCGCCGTGGTCGGTCGGCTCGCAGGGCTACGAGAACGTCAGCCACGGCTGCACCGGGATGAGCACCGACAACGCGAAGTGGTTCTACGACAACACCCGGGTGGGGGACCTGGTGACGGTGGTCAACAGCCACGGCGCCACGATGGAGCCGTTCGGCAACGGCTTCGGGGACTGGAACGTGTCCTGGGCGGACTGGGTCAAGCACAGCTCCCTCGGGAAGCCCTTCAGCACCACCGTCGCGGCCTCCCAGGCCCCCGCCACGGGGATGATCCGCCCGGAGGTCTGAGCGGCCCTCCGCAGGCCCTCCGCAGGTCTCCCGGTCCTCCTGGTCCTCCCTAGTCCTCCGGGAACGCGACCCGCAGCGCGGTGTCCACCGCCGCCAGGGCGTCCCCGCGCGACAGCCCGAGCCGGCGCACCCGTTCGGCGTACTCGGTGGCCGCCTCGGCGGCCAGCCGGTGCGCGGTGTCGCCGGTGGACGCGATCAGCGTGCCGCGCCGGCCGTGCGTCTCCACGACGCCGTCGGCCTCCAGCTCTCGGTAGGCGCGGGCGACCGTCCCGGCGGACAGTTCCAGCTCCTCGGCCAGCGCCCGGACGGTGGGCAGCCGCAGCCCGGTGGGCAGTTCGCCCGAGCGGGCCAGCTCGGCGATCCGGGCGCGGATCTGCTCGTACGGGGGAGTGGCGGAGGCGGGGTCGACGGACAGCTGCACGATGGGCTCCTGAGGGTGCCTGGGGGCTGGGGAGACGGCAAAGCCCGAGGGCCGCCGACCAGAAGAACTCTGGTCAGCGGCCCTCGGGTGTGGCGCTGCGGTGCGGACGGGATCAGTGGTGGCCGTGGCTGCTGGTGATCTCGTGGTGCTCCTCGGCGGTGGGCTTGGGGATCTGGCTGCCCTCGCCGTAGAGGCCGTGGGAGAGCTTGGCCCGGGTGCGGGCGAGGATGCCGGCCTTGCGGGCCACGCCGTTCTCGTCCGTCCGGGCCGGCAGCCCGACCGGCCGGTTCTGCTCGTGAGCGGTGAGCTTGAACAGCTCCTTCTGCGGCAGCTGAGCGTGCACCTCGACGAACTCACCGTGCGGCAGGCGCTTGATGACGCCGGTCTCGCGGCCGTGCAGCACCTTCTCCTTGTCACGGCGCTGGAGGCCGAGGCACCAGCGCTTGGTGACGATGAACACGGCCACCGGGAGGACGAAGAAGCCGACGCGCACCGCGTAGGTGATCGCGTTCAGGGACAGGTGCAGGTGGGTCGCGATCAGGTCGTTGCCGCCGCCCGCGAGCATCACCAGGTAGACGCTGATCCAGGCGGCGCCGAGCGCGGTGCGGACGGGCGCGTTGCGCGGCCGGTCCAGCAGGTGGTGCTCCCGCCGGTCGTTCGTCACCCAGCCCTCGACGAACGGGTAGACCGCGATCGCGCCCAGGACCAGCGGGAAGAGCGTGAACGGGATGAGCACCCCGAGGTTGAGGGTGTGCCCCCAGAGCCCGACCTCCCAGCCGGGCATGACGCGGATCAGCCCCTCGGCGAAGCCCATGTACCAGTCCGGCTGGGCGTCGGTGGACACCTGGTCGGGCCGGTAGGGGCCGTACGACCAGATCGGGTTGATCGTGGCGACCGCCGACATCAGCGCGATGATGCCGAACACCAGGAAGAAGAAGCCACCGGCCTTCGCCATGTAGACCGGCATCAGCGGCATGCCGACGACGTTCTTCTCGTTCCTGCCGGGGCCCGCCCACTGGGTGTGCTTGTGGTAGAAGACCAGGATCAGGTGCGCCACCAGCAGGCCGAGCATGATGCCCGGGATCAGCAGCACGTGGATCGTGAAGAACCGCGGCACGATGTCGTGGCCGGGGAACTCCCCGCCGAACAGGAACATCTGGATGTACGTGCCCACCACCGGCACGGCCAGCAGCACACCCTCGATGAAGCGGATGCCGGTGCCCGACAGCAGGTCGTCCGGCAGCGAGTAGCCGAAGAAACCGTCCAGCATGCCGAGGAATAGCAGCAGGAAGCCGAAGACCCAGTTGATCTCACGCGGCTTGCGGAACGCGCCGGTGAAGAACACCCGCATCATGTGCACGAACATGGCCGCCACGAACACCAGGGCCGCCCAGTGGTGGATCTGACGGATCAGCAGACCGCCGCGCACCTCGAAGCTGATGTTCACCGTCGACGCGTACGCCTCCGACATGCCGATGCCCTTGAGGGGCACGTACGAGCCGTTGTAGACGACCTCGGCCATCGACGGCTTGAAGAACAGCGTCAGGTACACGCCCGTCAGGATGATGATGACGAACGAGTAGAGGCAGATCTCGCCCAGCATGAAGGACCAGTGGTCCGGGAAGATCTTGCGCAGGTTGGCCCTGGCCAGGGTGTAGATCCCCAGCCGGCCGTCCGCCCAGTCGGCCGCCCGCTGCCCACGCCCCGGGCTCTGATTCCGCGTCATGTCCACGCACCTCGGTCGAAAGTGAAACGGGGATAGCTCCCCGTATCAAGCCGAGGCCACGATAACCGGGGAGTGATCCCCGATTCCAGGCGGGGTGGGCACGATCACAACGGTCGGCCACCCCGCCCGCGGACGGAGTGGCGCCCCTCACGCCTCCCAGAGGCGGTAGAAGGTGTCCTCCAGGTGCTCCGAGCCGACCGGCGCACCGGGCAGCGCGTGCGTCGCGCCGGCCGGACGGAAGGCGTCGAGCAGGAGGGCGAGCGGTCGGCGCCAGCCGTCCGGGTGCCGCTCCGTCAGGGCGGGCATGGCGCGCACCAGCGGGCCCATGAGGATCAGCAGGTCCATGGTGGTCACGTCGCTGCGCACCGTGTGCTGCTCCTGGGCGCGGGCGACCAGGGTGGCGACCGTCGCGGCGTTGCTCTCGGAGAGCTCGGCGAGGAAGCGGGAGTCGCGGGCGGTCGCGGTGACCAGGTCGTTGAGGCCGCGGTCGCCGGCGACCAGGGTGAAGATCCGCTCGAAGTAGCCGTGCAGCGCCCGCCAGCCGTCCGGCTCCGCAAGGGCGTCGGCGGCGGCCTGATCGAACACGGTGCGCGTATCGGCGAAGATCTCCTCGATCAGGGCCTCGCGCGTGGGGAAGTGCCGGTAGAGGGTGGCGTTGCCGACGCCCGCGGCCTTGGCGATGCGGTCCAGCGGCACGTTCAGGCCCTCCCGGGCGAACAGCTTGCGGGCGGCGGCGGCCAGGATCTCGCGGTTGCGGGCGGCGTCCCGGCGGCGGGAGGCGGCCGGCGCCGGGCCGGCGGGAGAGTCGTTCGGGGTGGCGGGCATGACGGCGGCCTCGGTGATCGTCGCGGGCGGGCGGAAGGCGGGACAACGGGAGGAAACGGGCGCCCATCAGCCTATCCGGGCCACCGCGCCGGCCCGGGTGCCACCGACGACGCCCGCGCCCCGGACCGTGGTGGCCCGGGGCGCGGGGGTCAGCGGAGGGTCAACGGCCCTGGAGGGACTTGACGTTGTCGCCGAAGGTCCAGCCCTTCGAGCCGTCCCAGTTGAGGGACCACGTCATGAGGCCCTTCAGCGAGCCGCCGAAGGCATTCCAGGACTGGCCGACGAGGCCCGGGTCCAGGTAGCCGCCGCCCGCGCCCGGCTGGGCGGGGAGGCCGGGGACCTGCTTGTCGTAGGGGACCTTGACCGTGGTGCCCTGGATGGCCAGGCCGTTGTTCAGGCAGGTCGTCTGGGCGGTGAAGCCCTGGACGGTTCCGGCCTGGTAGGAGTCGCCGGAGCAGCCGTACATGCTGCCGTTGTAGTACTGCATGTTGAGCCACCACAACTGGCCGTTGTCGGCGTACTTCTTGACGATCGGCAGGTAGGCGCCCCAGATCGAGCCGTAGGTGACGCTGCCGCCGGTGACGTACGCGGTCTCGGGGGCCATCGTCAGGCCGAAGCCGACGGGCATCTGGGCGAGCACGCCGTCGATGATGCGCTCCAGGTTGGCCTGGGAGGCGGAGAGCGTGTTGATGTCGCCGCCGCCGGACAGACCGGTCTCGATGTCGATGTCGATCCCGTCGAAGTTGTACTTCTTGAGGATCGGGACGACGGTCGCCACGAAGCGGTCGGCGACGGTGCCGGAGCTCAGGTCGATGCCCGCGGCCGCGCCGCCGATGGACATCAGGATCGTCGCCCCGGCCGCCTTGGCCTGGCACATCTCGGCGGGGGTCGCGACCTTGACGTTGGTGTCCATGCCGTCCTGCCACTGGACGGTGCCGTCCGAGAGGATCACCGGGAAGGCGGCGTTGATGACGTTGTAGCCGTGGGCGGCGATCCGGCTGTCGGTGATGGGCACCCAGCCCATGCCGGGGTGGACGCCGTTCGCGGCGCCGTCCCAGTTCTCCCAGTAGCCCTGGAGGACCTTGCCGGACGGCTTGGGCTTCGTCGGGCAGGTGTCGCCGGGCGGCGGGGTGGTGGGCGGGGCGCTCGTGGGCGGCGCGCTCGTGGGCGGCGGCGCGCTGGTGGGCGGCGTGCTGGTGGGCGGCGCGGACGTGGGCGGCGCGCTGGTCGGCGTCGTGGCGGTGGGCGACGGGCTGCTGCCGCCGGGGCCGGTGAGCGACACGTCGTCCGCGTAGTACGCGGGCTGCCCGTACCAGCCGTGCAGGTAGACCGTCACCGAGGTGGTGCCGGGCCCGGTCGTGAAGCCGACGCTGAGCTGGCCGTAGGACGCGTTGCCCGGTGTCCAGGTGGACGGGTCGCTGCCGCCGGTGCCAGTGGCGCCCAGGTAGACGTAGCTGCCCTGGACGTAGGCACTCAGCGTGTACTGGGAGTTGGGCTGCACGCTGACGGTCTGGCTGCACTGGGCGGTGTCCTGGCCGGTCGGCGTGGCCTGGAGCGCCGCGGCGCCGGAGTGGACCGGGCTGCCGACGGTCGTCCCGGAGCCGCCGGTGCAGGTCCAGCCGGAGAGGCCGTTCTCGAAGCCGGGGTTGGCCACCAGGTTGGTCGTGGCGGCCCCGGCGGTGACGGAGCCGACCGCGGCGAGGCCGGCGCCGATGACGGCGGCGGCGCTCACCCCGGCGAGGGACCGCCTCAGGAGGGTCGGCCCGTGCTCGACGCGGCTCGTGCGGTTCACCTGCGGTGCGCGTGCCACGACCGCGCGCTGCGGGCGTGGGCCGTGCGGCCTCCGATGGAACATGCGGTGCTCCCTTCCCGCCGAGCGTCATGGACATGACCGACGCGTGGGGGTGTGACGCCCGGCTCTGGGTGAGGTGGGGGGACATGTGGGGCTGTGCCGGTCCGGATCGTAGGAGGGGCGGCAAGGCCCGTCAATAGGTCTGGACCACTTGCGGAGCGGTCCGGCCGAACACGCCCCGGACACCGGCCGAATGATCCCGGGACTTCGCGGTCGGCTGCCCGCTATCCGAGGAATGACCCGATATGGTCGATCTGCCCCGACCCCGACTCGAAAGGCTCCCGCGTTGAAGGTGACCGAGATCATCCCCGGCTCCCCCTGCTGGGCACAGCTGAGCGTCACGGACATGGACGGCGCCAAGCGGTTCTACGGGGAACTGTTCGGCTGGACCGCCGAGACCGACCCGGACCCCCAGTACGGCGGCTACACGACCTTCTCCCTCGACGGCTCCCCCGCCGCGGGCGCCGCCCCGCTGATGAACCCCCAGCAGCCGGTGATGTGGCTGCTGTCGTTCGCCACCACCGACACCGACGCCACCTGCGAGACCGCCAAGGCCGCGGGCGCCCAGGTGTGGATGGGCCCGATGGAGATCGGCGACCTCGGCCGCTGGGCACTGCTCAGCGACCCGACCGGCGCCCCGTTCGCGGTCTGGCGGGCCCGGGCCTTCCAGGGCTTCGGCGTGGTGAACGAGCCGAACGCCTTCGGCTGGGCGGACCTGTCCACCAGGGACCGCAACGCCGCCGTGGACTTCTACAAGTCCGCCTTCGACTGGCAGGTCTGGCCGAACGACGTCTACCCGATGGTCGGACTGGCCGGCGAGATGTTCGGCGGGGTGATGGAGATGGGCGACCAGTTCCCGCCCGAGATCCCGTCCCACTGGATCCCGCACTTCCTCGTCGCCGACGTGGACGCGTCCGCGGCGACGGCGGGCCGCCTCGGGGCCGAAGTCCTGCACGGGCCCGTCGACGTGGAGATGGAGAACGGCCCGAGGATCGCGGTGATCCGCGACCCGCAGGGCGCCGCCTTCGGCGTCTTCGCGCCCCGCACCGGCGGCTGACCACGCCGCTGCGGCTGTCGAACCACCCCGTGCAGGCCCCGGCTGTCGGACAGCCGGGGCCTGCGCGTTCCCGCAGCCGTTGCGGCCGCGCTTCGACGACGCCGGTCGTACGTTCACAAATCATCGGCCCCAAGGGCACATTTTCCTCACTTGCCGTCAGGACGGCGCTCCGGTTGAATAAATTCCGTTGAACCGGACTTCGTGCGCGACCCGTTGAGCATTGAGGGGACGCGCTCCGCCCGTCCGACGGCCATTCGAGGCCGGCCCGCCCGTGCCCGCACCGCTGCACGGAAGTCACCGAAAATCACCTGGAGTTCGTCGCCATGACGCTTCAATCCCTCTCCCGCCACGCCAACTGCCAGGTCAGACCTCAACAGCCCCCGCGCAATGACCACTTCTTAACCCTGGGGTTACTGTGACTTCAAAGCACGTCTCCATTGCCATCGTGGGCGGCGGCCCGCGCGGACTCAGCATTCTGGAGCGGATCTGCGGAATACCACAGATCCCCTGGGAAAGCCTGTCGATCCATCTGATCGACCCGAATCACCCGGGTTCAGGGACTCATTACCCGAGCCAGCCGAACCACCTGCTCATGAACACCATCGCCGGCCAGGTCACGGTGTTCCGCACCGGTGACTCCAGCGCTCCCGGGCAGCCGGTCTCCGGCCCCGGCCTGGCCGAATGGGCCGGCGTCCCCGAGAACACCTACCTGTCGCGCGGCGTCCTCGGCCGCTACCTGGCCCACTCCTACCGGCTCCTGCGCCGACAGGCGCCCGACACGATCAGAGTCCACGAGCACCGGGCGACCGCGCACACGCTGCGGGCCCTGCGGGACCGGTCCTGGGTCCTCAACCTGTCGGACGGCGCGATCGTCGCCGCGGACTTCGTCTTCCTCACCACCGGCCACGGGACGAACCACCCGACGGAGGAGGACCAGGCGGTCCAGCAGTTCGTCGCCGACCACCACCGGGCCAACCCCCGGTTGCGGTACGTCCGCAACTGCTACCCGCTGCAGAAACTCGACACCATCGAAGCCGGCGCGCGCGTCGCGGTGCGCGGCATGGGGCTGTCGGCGATCGACGCGGTCGCCAGTCTGACCGTCGGCCGCGGCGGACGGTTCGTCACGGGGGCGGACGGGGAGCCCGTCTACCGTCCGAGCGGCGACGAACCCCGGATCCACGTCTACTCGCGCAGTGGCCGGGTCTTCTCTCCCCGGGCCGTCAACCAGAAGACCCCGGCGGACGCGCACCGGCCCTCGGTCCTGAGGGCGGACGAGCTGCGGAACCTGCGCCGGACCCACGGTCAGCTCGACTTCGAGAGCCACCTGCTCCCCCTGCTGCGGGCCGAACTGCGAGCGGCCGCCGAAGCCGTGGGAGGACCGGCGGACCTCCCGGAGGTCGACTCCCTGCTCCGCCGCCCCGAGCCGGGCCCGCCCAGAACGCTCGGCGCGTACCAGTCGGACCTCGTCGACTTCCTCGCGACGGACGAGCGCCGCGCCGCCGAAGGGAACCTGAAGAACCCGGTCAAGGCCGCCGCCGACGCCCTGCGCGACCTGCGCGACGAGCTCCGGCTGGCCGTCGAGCACCGGGGGCTGACCCCGGCCTCGCACCAGCGGTTCTGCCAGGTGTACGCCCCGATGCTGAACGCCGTGGCGGCCGGGCCGCCCGCCTCCAGGTCGCGCGAGTGGCGCGCCCTGTTCGCCGCCGGGGTCCTGCACCTCGGCGCGGGCCCCGGGGCGACGGCCCGACTCGACCCGGAGAGCGCCGAGTTCGTCCTCGACAGCCCCCTGCAGTCCTCACCTCCCACCCGCTTCGACGTGCTCGTCGGGGCGAGCGTCGACCCGTTCCTGCCCGAGCACGACGCCTCGCCGCTGACGCGGTCGCTGCTGTCGGCCGGTCACGCCCGTCCCTTCGCGAACGGCTGGTTCCGGCCGGGCGGCTTCGACGTCGACACCGCCGGACGGCTGATCGACGCCGAGGGCTCGGTCGTGCCGAACATCTGCGCACTCGGCCACATCACCGAAGGCGCGCACTACTTCACCAACATGCTGCCGGCCCCCGGCGTCGACTCCCGGATCACCGCGGACGCCGCCGCGGCCGTCCAGGCCATGGTCGACCACCTGCTCGCGCCGCAGCGGTCCCCGCAGCAGGCCTGACGGCCGGGACCCTTCCTCAAGACCCTTGGAGACGACGATGACCACCACCCAGCAACGCGCCCCCTGGATAACGCCGTTCACGGTCAAGGGCGACCACGTGACGCTGGTCCCGCTCGAAGCCGGCCACGAGGCCGAGCTCGTCGACGCCGTCGAGGACGGCAAGGTGTGGGACACCTGGTTCGCCGCCGTGCCCTCCCCCGACGGCATGCGGCAGGAGATCGAGTGGCGCCTCGGGCTCGCCGAGGAGGGGCGGATGGTGCCCTTCACCGTGCTCGACGCCCAGGGCCGGATCGCGGGCATGACCGCCTACATGAACGTCGACGCCGCCAACCGCCGGCTGGAGATCGGGCACACCTGGTACCGCGGGAGCGTGCAGCGCACCTCGCTCAACACCGAGGCGAAGCTCCTGCTGCTCCGCCACGCGTTCGAGCAGCAGGACTGCATCGCGGTCGGCTTCCGGACCGCCTTCTTCAACCAGCCCAGCCGACGCGCGATCGAGCGGCTCGGGGCGAAGCTGGAGGGCGTCTGGCGCAACCACCTCATCCTGCCGGACGGGACCCTGCGGGACACCTGCTACTACAGCGTCATCAACGGCGAATGGCCCGCCGTGCAGCGGCACTTGACCTGGCTGCTCGCCCGCGCCGGGTCCGCCTCCGAGTCCGCGTAGTGCCGACTGATCCCGACGCCGCCGGGCCACTGGCCCTGAAGGCCCGGACGGCCGTCTTCCTGCTCGGCCTGTGCGCGCTGCTCAACATCTACTCCACCCAGCCGCTGCTGCCCGAGCTCGCCCCGGACCTCAACGTGCCCGTCGGGCAGGCCGCCTGGACCATCACCCCGACGACGCTGGGCGTCGCGGGGATGGCCCCCTTCGCCGGCTCCGTCTCCGACTTCCTGGGCCGCAAGCGGGTGATGGTGGCGGCGATCGGCGCGTCGCTCGCCGCCACCCTCGCCTGCGCGCTGGCCCGGGACTTCACCGCGATGCTGGTGTGCCGCTTCGCCCAGGGCCTGTTCATCCCGTTCGTGTTCGCGGTCGCCGTCTCGTACGTCGCGGAGGAGTGCACCGGCGCGGCGGCGCAGGGGGCGAACGCCCTGTACGTCTCCGGCACGGCGTTCGGCGGGTTCTGCGGGCGCTTCCTCTCGGGCGCGGCGGCCACGCACTTCGGCTGGCGGTCGTCCTTCGTCGCGATGGCCCTCGTGCTGCTCGTCACCCTGGCGGTGACGGCGGCCTGGCTGCCCAGGGAGCGGCGGTTCCGGCGCTCGGAGTCGCTGCTGGCCAGCCTGCAGGGCATCGGGCGGCACTTCGGCAACGCGCGGCTGCTCGGCACCTGCTTCATCGGGGCGGCGATCCTGTTCCTCCAGGTCGGATCCTTCACCTACGCGGGGATGGTCCTGGAAGCCCCGCCGTTCGAGCTGAGCAGCTTCGAGATCGGCGCGGTGTTCGCCGTCTTCCTGGTCGCGGTGGTCGTCACGCCGCTCACCGGCCGCCTGATCGGCCGCATCGGCAGGCTCAGGACCTTCGTCCTGGTCAGCGTCGTCTCCCTGGCCGGTCTCGGCCTCACCCTCGTCCCGTCCACCCCCGCCGTGATCGTCGGCCTGGCGGCGTCGTCCACCGGGGTCTTCTCCGGCCAGGCCTGCGCCATCGGCTACGCCGCCGAGGCCGGCGGGGCCGCCAAGTCCAGCGCCGTCGGGCTGTACCTGACCTCCTACTACGCGGGCGGCAGCATCGGCGCCGTCGCACCGTCCCCGCTCTACACCGCCGCCGGCTGGGGCGCGACCGTCGGCCTGCTGGCCGCCGTGGTCGGCGTCAGCGTCCTGGTGGCGCTCGCCGCCTGGTCGGCCGGGGCCGGCCGACCCCATCGAATCGAGGAACCCGTTTCATGACCGACACGACCGACCTGAACAGCCGGGACACGTTCTTCTGGCTCTGCCGGCTGGACAAGGCCTCGACGGTGATGACCGTCGAGGAGGGCATCGCACCGCGCGAGGTCGGCGCCCGGACGGCGGCTGCGATCGCCAAGGTCGTCTCCGACGCCGAGGCACCCGGGGCCGACCGGCCGACCGACTACCTTCACGTCGAGCCACTGGTCCGGAACCTGGTGGGCCCCGACAGCTCCCGCATCCACTCCGGGCGGAGCCGTCAGGACATGCTGCCCACCGTCTACCGGCTGCTCCTGCGCGACCGCCTCGTCCTCGTCCACCGCGCGCTCGGCGAGCTGCGCACCGGACTGCTCGCGCTCGCCGAGCGGTACGGGACGGCGATCGTGCCCGCGTACACCAACGGCGTCCAGGCCCAGCCGACCACCTTCGGACACCTCCTCCTCGGCTACGAGGCGACCCTCCGGCGCTCGGCCCTGCGCCTGGCCGAGGCCTATCCGCGCGTCAACCGGTGCCCGCTCGGGGCGGCGGCCCTCGCGACGTCGAGCTTCCCCGTCAACCGGGTGCGGCTGGCCGAACTGCTCGGCTTCGACGAGCCCGTGCAGAACTCCTTCGACGCGGCCCAGCTCTCGCCGATCGACATCGGGTTCGAGGTGGCGGCGAACGCCATGACGCTGGCGCTGTCCCTCGGGACGTTCGTCCAGGACGTGCACGCGCAGTACCACCACGCGCGGCCGTGGATCACCCTGGACAACACCGACCTCCTCAGCCCCAGCACCCTGATGCCCCAGAAGCGCAACCCCGTCGCGCTCAACCGGGCGCGGCTGCTGGCCAGCGAGGTGATCGGCGACGGCGTCTCGACGGCACTCGCCGCGCACAACGTGTGCTCGGGCCTCACCGACTACAAGCGGGCCGAGGCGCAGCGGACCCTCGACCGCACGCTCGCCCTGCTCGGGGAGGTGCACGCCATCGTGGGCGGCATGCGGCTGGACGAGGAGGCCGCGCTCGCCGAGGTGCGGTCCGACTACTCGACGACCTCGGAGCTGGCGAACGTCCTGCAGCGCGACTGCGACGTCCCGTTCCACGTCGGCCACCGGTTCGCCTCCGCCCTCGTCACGTACGGGCGCGGCGGCGGGCTGACGGTGGAGCGGCTCGACTTCGCCGAGGCGCGGCGGCTCTACCGGGAGATCGCGGTGGAGTTCGACGGCGTCGACGGCGAGCTCCCTTTGACCGAGGCGCAGTTCCGTGCCGCGCTGGACCCGGTGGACATGGTCGCGTCCTACCGGGGGCTCGGCGGCCCGCAGCCGGCCGAGTTCCGGCGGATGCTCGCGGAGGCCCAGGAGGCGGTGTGGGCCGACGCGTCGTGGCTCGACGCGGTGGCCGGCCGCCTGAGCTCGGCGGAGGCCGCACTGGAGGCGAGCTTCGGCGAACTGGCCGGGTAGCCGGCCGCCGACCCGACCGGACAGGCCCGGACAGGACTGGACAGTCGCCGCTCCTGCCGGGCCTGGATAGTGGACAGCGGCCCGCACGAGTCTGTGCGGCATGAACCTCCACCGCACTCCGCCGGGGCCGCCGACGCCCGGCCCCCGGCCGGCGGCCGTGCTCACGGTGCTCGCCGCCGCGCAGTTCACCGTCATGGTCGCGACTTCGATCGTGAACGTCGCGCTGCCGCAGATCCGCGCCGGGGTCGGCCTGTCGGACGGCGGCACCACGTGGGTGGTCAACGCCTACGGCCTGGCGTTCGGCGCGCTCCTCCTGGCGGGCGGACGGGCGGCCGATCTGTTCGGCCGCCGCCGGGTGCTGACCGCCGGCCTCGCGCTGTTCGCGGGCGCCTCCCTGGCAGCGGGACTGGCCGCCTCCCCGGGCGTGCTGATCGCGGCACGCGTGGTCCAGGGCCTGGGCGCCGCCGCCATCGCCCCGGCCGCGCTCGCCCTGGCCATGGACCTGTACCCGCCCGGCCCCGCGCGCGGCCGGGCGCTGGGGGTGTGGGGCGCGGTCTCCGGCGCGGGCGGGGCGGGCGGCGTGCTGGTGGGCGGTGCGCTCACCCAGGCGTGGGGCTGGCCGTGGATCTTCCACGCCGTCGCGCTCGGGACGGTCGCCGTCCTGGTCGCCGTCGCGGCCCTCCTCCCCCGCGCCGCCGGCCGCGGCGGCGGCGCGTTCGACCTGCTTGGCACGACCACCGTCACCCTCGCCCTGACCTGCCTGGTCTGGGGACTCACCACCGCGCGGGGCGCCGGCTGGACGGACGGCCGGGTGCTGGCCGCCCTCGGCTCCGCCGCCGCGCTGCTCGCCGTCTTCGCCGTCATCGAGCCGCGCCGCCCGAACGCGCTGATCCCGCCGCGCCTGTTCGCCACCGGCCGCGTCGCCGCGGGCAACGTGCTGATGGCCCTGCTCGGGTCCGTCTGGATCGCCCTCTTCTTCTTCCTGCCGCTCTACCAGCAGCAGGTCCTCGGCTCCGGCCCCCTGGCCACCGGCGCGGGCCAACTCCCGCTCGCCGCCGCCAACATGCTCGGCTCCACGCTCGCCCCGCGCATCTCCCGGCGGATCGGCGCCACCGCGACCGTGACCGCGGCCCTCCTCACCGAAGCCGCGGGCCTGCTCTGGCTGTCCCGGATCAGCGCCGACGGGAGCTACCTCGCCGACGTCCTCGTGCCGAGCGTCCTGGTCGGCCTCGGCCTGAGCGTCGCCTTCGTCCAGCTCACCGCGTTCGCCGTGGACGGCCTCCCGCCGCAGGACGCGGGCCTGGCCGGCGGGTTGGTGAACACCACCCGCCAGGTCGGCGGCGCGATCGGCCTCGCCGCCCTGGCCACCCTCGCCGGCTCCGTCACCGGCCGCGCCTCCGCCCACGCCCCGCACCTGGAAGCCCTCACGGCCGGCTACCGGGCCGCCTTCACGGTCTCGGCCGCCGTCCTGGCCGCGACGGCCGTCCTCGCACTGCTCCTCGCCCGCTTCACCGGACCGCGCATCGCCGTCGAGCCCGCACGTCCGGCCGCCGAACCGCGCACCCTGCGAACCTCCCGTCCCTACTGAACACCCACATCGACGAGAAGGGCCCCTTCCATGACCACCGACAAGCCCTACCTGCTTGGCCACTACACCCCCGTCGCCGACGAGATCACCGCCACCGAACTCACCGTCGAGGGCGCCCTGCCCCCCGAGCTGACCGGTCGGCTGCTGCGCAACAGCCACAACCCCAAGCCCGGCGTCACCCCCGCCCACTGGTTCAAGGGCAGCGGCATGGTCCACGGCGTCCGCCTGCGCGAGGGCCGTGCCGAGTGGTATCGCAACCGCTGGGTCCGCACCCCCGCGCTCGACGGCGCCCCGTACCTGACCGAGCACGGCCCCGACCTGGCCGCCAGCACCGCCGGCACGCACGTCATCGAGCACGCCGGCCGGCTGCTCGCCCTGTGCGAGGCGAACCTGCCGTTCGAGCTCACCCGGGAGCTGGAGACGGTCGGCGCCTTCGACTTCGACGGCAAGCTGCGCACCGCGATGACGGCCCACCCCAAGCAGGACCCGGTGACGGGCGAGCTCCACTTCTTCGGGTCCTCGCCGTTCCCGCCCTTCCTCGTCTACCACGTCGCCGATGCCAAGGGCCGGATCGTCCGCAGCACCGAGATCCCGGGCGCGACCGCCTCGCTCAAGCACGACTTCGCCGTCATCCGCCGGCACGTGGTCTTCATCGAGGGCAACGTCACCTTCGACCCGGACGAGCACTCCGGCATCCCCTACAGCTGGAGCGACACCCAGCCCGCCCGGATCGGCGTCATGCCGCGCGGGGAGGACGGCACGCGGCACATCCGCTGGTTCTCCATCGAGCCGGGCAACATGCTGCACGTCGCCAACGCCTACGAGGACGGCCAGGGCCGCATCGTCCTGGAGGGCCCGACCGTCGACCGCAAGGGCTTCCGGCTCTCCTGGAACTGGTGGGTCGGCGCCCCCGGGCGCGGCACCGAGCCCAACGCCCGCTCCTACACCCGCCGTTGGGTGATCGACCTGGCGGCGGGCAGCGTCGACGAGCGGATCGTCGACGACCTCCCGGTGGAGTTCCCGACCCTCAACGAGGACTACCTCGGGGTCGAGAACCGCTACCAGTACGCCGTCTCCTTCCCCGACGAGAAGGGCTACGGCGGCTACGGCGTGGTCAAGTACGACCGCACCACCGGCGCCCGCCGCATCCACCGGGTCGGCGACGCCCGCCTGCCCAGCGAGGCCGTCTTCGTCCCCGCGGCCGGCGCCGTCCACGAGGACGACGGCTACCTGCTCACCGTCGTCTCCGACCTCAAGCAGGACGCCTCGCAACTCCTCGTCCTCGACGCGGCCGGCCTGGACCGGGTCGCCGCCGTCCACCTCCCCCGCCGGGTGACCGCGGGCATCCACGGCTCCTGGATCCCCGACACCGCCCTCGACGGCTCGGACGCCTGAAACGCCGCCCGGGGGGGCCCCCCCGCGGCCGCGGGCGCTGACGACGCCCGCCGTGACGGTGCCCGCCAGCCCGAGCGGATTGCCGAC